>JAZRJO010000429.1:0-6027 GCA_045645825.1 Acetatifactor sp.
AGAGTACATTGCCGGACTTTTGTTGGGAGTAAGTACCGATACCCAGGATATAACCGGACGAGTTCTGTCCACAAAAGACGTGACATGCACAGAGGAACAGGTGCGTCAGGTGATTGCAGGCTTTCAGGGTGATTATCTTCAAGTACCGCCTATGTATTCTGCGCTGAAGGTAAATGGCAAGAAGCTTTATGAACTTGCCAGAGCCGGGAAAGAAGTGGAACGTCAGGCCAGGCCGGTGAAGATCCTGGAGATAGAAGTTCTGGAAATGAATCTTCCCAGAGTCACCATGCGGGTGGCATGTTCCAAAGGTACTTATATCCGTACCTTATGTGATGATATCGGTGCGGTACTTGGCTGTGGCGGAACCATGGAAACCCTGAAGCGTACCCGGGTGGGTGAGTTTGGAATAAATGAAGCATTGACCTTGGGACAACTTCAAGAATTAAAGGATGCGGGGCGGCTAAAGGAGTGCGTCAGAAGCGTGGAAACTTGTTTCGCGCAATATCCGGCACTTCATGTGGTCGCAGAACATGGGAAATTGTTAGATAACGGCAATTCCTTTTACCCTGCCCAGACGTTGGAGAAAAAGAAGTATCCCGCAGGGGAATGGGTGAGAGTATATCAGGAAGATGGCCGCTTTTATGGAATTTATGCTTATGATAATGAAAGACATTGGTACAAGCCGGTAAAAATGTTTTTGTAAGAGAGTCAAGTTACGGAGGAAGACATGGAAATTATAACCCATACAAAGAAAATGGATCTGAATAGAGAGACAGCTGTGGCGATCGGCAAGTTTGATGGTCTTCATCTGGGACACAGAAGGCTATTACAAGAGATTCTGGAACAGAAACAAAAAGGATTGGCTGCCTGCGTATTTACCTTTGATCCGGCACCGGCGGTACTGTTTGGACAAAGTGATGGGCGGGAACTGATGACAAAGGAAGAGAAGCGGGCGCTCCTTGCGGGTATGGGTGTGGACATCTTGATCGAGTTTCCTTTGACCATGGAGACAGCGGCCATACCGGCCAAGGAGTTTGTGAAAGAAATTCTGGTAAAGCAGATGCGCGTCAGGTTCATTGCGGCCGGAACGGATCTGTCTTTTGGGGCAGGAGGCAAGGGCGATGCTGCTTTGCTCAAAGAAATGGGGAAAGATTGTGGTTTTCAGGTAAAAACCATAGAAAAGGTGCGGCTTGGAGATCAGGAGATCAGTTCTACCTATGTGCGGGAACAATTAGAAGTTGGAAATATGATGTTGGTGGAGAAGCTGCTTGGAAGACCCTATACGATCACAGGGATAGTGGTTCATGGGAACAGGCTGGGCAGGACCTTGGGGATGCCTACAGTAAATCTTCTGCCACCGGCTGCGAAACTTCTGCCTCCCTGTGGAGTGTACTATTCTTCGGTGTTGTATCAGGGAAAGCATTATCGGGCCATCAGTAATGTGGGGTACAAGCCCACTGTGACGGATGCGCGGGTGATGGGTGTGGAGACTTACTTATATGATTTTCATTCAGAAATTTATGGAGAAGAAATAGACGTGAGTCTGCATGAGTTTAAACGGCCGGAAAAGCGGTTTGAAAGTATTGAGGAACTGAAAGAGCAGCTTTTGCAGGATATCAGTGAGGGGAAATTAGGGCAGAATTGTTATTTGTGAAAAGCGAAAGGATAAATGAAGCATGAGTATAGGTATTGTTTTATCAATGGCCGGTGGATTGGGACTTTTTCTGCTCGGCATGGAACTGATGAGTGATTCCATCGAGAAAGTGGCCGGTGCCAGACTAAGAAGGATACTGGAGATCTTTACCACCAATCGTTTTATGGGTATGCTGGTTGGTATTATTTTCACCGGTATCGTACAGTCGTCTTCCGCGTGTACGGTCATGGTAGTCAGTTTTGTTAACTCCGGTCTGATGAATCTGTATCAGGCGGCGGGGGTAATCTTTGGTGCCAATATCGGTACCACAGTGACTTCACAGTTAATCTCTTTTAATCTCTCTGAGATAGCGCCGGTGATTTTGTTGTGTGGTGTAGTGGTGATGATGTTCTCCAAGAAAGAGAATGTGAAGAAAATTGCTGAAGTGATTGTTGGCTTCGGTATTCTCTTTGTGGGGTTGCAGACTATGTCGTCTGCTATGGAAGGTATGAAGAATGTGCCGGAGATAGTGAATCTGTTGGGTTCTTTGAAGAATCCGTTTCTGGGGACGCTGGTTGGTTTTGTTCTGACGGCGATCATTCAGAGCTCTTCTGTAACGGTCAGTATTGTATTGCTTTTGGCCAACCAGGGGCTTTTGGAACTTCCGATCACGCTGTATATTATCATGGGCTGTAATATCGGTTCCTGTACTACAGCATTGTTGGCTGCCATGTCCGGTAAGAAGGATGCCAAGAGGGCGGCACTGATCCATTTCCTGTTTAATGTGATCGGTACTGCGATTATATATGTGATTTTGCTGGTGGCAGGAGATCTGGTAGTGAAAGGAATCGGTTACATATCTTCTGACAATGGTAGATTTGTAGCAAATGCCCACACGATCATCAAGGTGTTCCAGGTGATCATCTTGTTCCCTTTTGCAAAGTGGATTGTCAAGCTGGCTACCTTGTGCGTACCCGGTGAAGATAAGAAAGTTAGTGATAGCGAGAATTATCAGTTGAAGTATATTGGTGAAAAAGTATTGTTCAATCCTGCCACTGCTGTGGTGGATGCGATCAGGGAGTTAGAGCGCATGGCATCTCTTGCTACGGAGAACCTGAACCGTGCCATGAAGGCACTGATCACACTGGATGAGGGTGAAATTGATGAAGTCTATCGTGTGGAGAAGAATATTAACTTCCTGAATCACGCAATTACAGATTATCTGGTAAAGATCAATCAGACAACCCTTCCGATTGAAGACTTAAAAAGTCTGGGTGCTTTGTTCCATGTGGTAAACGATATCGAGAGAATCGGTGACCATGCAGAGAATGTGGCAGATGTAGCCAAACACAGCAAAGAAACAGGAGTTGGTTTTAGTAAGGAAGCGCAGAGAGAGCTTGGTGAAATGATGGAAATGATCAACCGGATCATTCAGTATGCAATGGAAGCATTCGTGCAGGGAGATGAGACACATTTGCAGGAAGTTCTTGCCCTGGAAGATAAAGTGGATGCCAAGGAAAAAGAACTGCAGCAGATGCATGTGGATCGTCTGACAAGAGGCGAGTGTACGGCGGAAGCGGGAATGATGTTCTCAGACATTATCTCCGGACTGGAGAGAGTAGCAGACCATGCCACCAATATTGCATTTGCAGGTGAAGAACCTGAGGATGATGAGGACTAAATAATTTTTGGGGTTGCAATTCACATTTGAATTGTACCCCTTTTTTCTTGTAAATTCAACATATTTTACTTGACAGATATTGCAGGATACTGTTATAATTTGAAACATAGGTGTTAATAAATTTGTAACAAAGTTGTAATGAGCGTTTAAAGTTTGGAAGGACCCTGTAATGAATAGAAGGTTGATTTGTAAGAAAGTGTGTATCGCGTGTGTGTGTGCAGTGCTCGGGCTGGGAAGTACATTGGAGGTTATGGCTGCAGAGACTGCCAGGAACGTGCTTCCGTCTGTGGGTGTAGGGACATTGATCTCCAGTACCAAGTCTGTGGAGGAGTACATAGAGATCGCCGAAGAGGCGAAGGGTGCTTATTGGGGATATACCAATCTGGGTCTTGCCAATGTAGAATCAGGTAATCTGAATATCAGAGAGACCGCATCTACCAGTGGAAAGTTGGTAGGTAAGCTTCCTAAGGATGCTGCCTGCGAGGTGCTGGAAGTGGCAGATGGCTGGGCGAAGATCACATCCGGTGAAGTATCAGGTTATGTCAGTGCAGAGTTTTTGCTCATGGGTCCTGATGCGATCGTGAAAGCCAAGGATTTGGTCAAGACAGTTGCAAGGGTGACAAGTGATGGTGTGAATGTAAGAGATGGTGCCGGTCTGGAAAGTAATGTATTGACCCAGGTACCCAAAGGGGAAGAATTAGAGTATGTAGAGACATTGGATCAGTGGGTGAAAGTGTCTATTGATGGTATGGAGGCTTATGTTTCAGCGGATTATGTAAAGGTTGAGACTACGTTTCACACGGCAATTACCATGACAGAGTTATTATATGGTATGGGTGTATCTGACGTAAGAGTAGATTTGGTGGAATATGCCAAGCAGTTCTTGGGCAATCCCTATGTGTGGGGTGGGACAAGCCTGACCAAGGGGGCTGACTGTTCCGGTTTTGTGCAGAGTGTGTTCAAGAAGTTTGGTATCAAGTTAAGTCGTACCTCTCGTACTCAGGCCAATGATGGTAAGAAGATCAGTACATCTGATCTGAAACCGGGAGATTTGCTCTTTTATGCAGACGCCACAGGTACTATCAACCATGTGGCACTATACATTGGAGGCAGCCAGGTGATTCATGCCAGCAACCCGAAGAGTGGTATCAAGATCAGCAAATATAATTACCGGACACCGGTGAAGTGCGTGCGGGTGATTAATGATTAAATTTAATAAAAATTAATGAAATGGGGGCTTTACATTTTGAGCCCCCTGTGTTATTATATTCAAGGTATGGACAGAAATTTGTCCGTTATAAGCCGGTGCTCAGGTTCGGGACACTCCGACCCAGCCTTAGGATGCGGCGTTCAATCAATTTATCAGGAGGATATGACAATGATTTCCAAAGAGAAGAAGACAGCTATTATCAATGAGTATGCCAGAACAGCTGGCGATACCGGTTCACCTGAGGTTCAGGTAGCAGTTCTGACTGCAAGAATTCAGGAGCTCACCGAGCATCTGAAGGAGAACCCCAAGGATCATCACTCCCGTCGTGGTCTTTTGAAGATGGTAGGTCAGAGACGTGGTCTGCTTGATTATCTGAAGGGCAAAGATATCGAGAGATATCGTGCTTTGATCGAAAAACTTGGTATCAGAAAATAAGCATTGGTTTGAAGGCGGAGTAGTGCCGGTTGTCGGCCGCTCCGCTTTTTAAGCGGTGTCAGTAGTAACTTGTGGAACAGAACAGAATTCCGAGACCGCTGAAAAGGGTAGGTGGCAGGTGGTGGAGTTACCTGATTTTTTCAGTAGTTTCGGCGTCTTCTGTTCCATGTATCAAAAGCAGCCGTAAGAGACGGCAGAATGGAGGAGAATATGTACCAGACTTATTCAATGGAACTGGCCGGCCGCACACTTTCTGTAGATATCAATCGTGTGGGCAAGCAGGCAAATGGATGTGCATTTATGCATTATGGCGATACCACAGTATTGTGTACCGCAACCGCATCTGAGAAGCCCAGAGAGGGAATTGATTTCTTCCCCCTGAGCGTAGAGTATGAAGAGAAATTATATGCTGTAGGTAAGATCCCAGGAGGATTTAATAAGAGAGAGGGTAAAGCTAGTGAGAATGCCATTCTGACCAGCCGTGTCATCGACAGACCCATGCGTCCTCTTTTTCCCAAGGATTATCGTAATGATGTTACCTTGAACACCATGGTAATGAGCGTGGATCCGGAGTGTCGTCCGGAGCTGGTAGCGATGCTGGGTGCAGCTATTTCTACCTGTATTTCCGATATTCCCTTCGATGGCCCCTGTGCAATGACCCAGGTGGGCATGATCGACGGCGAATTTGTACTGAACCCTTCACAGGAGCAGTGGAAGAATGGTGATCTGAACCTGACCGTTGCTTCTACCAAGGAGAAGGTGATCATGATTGAAGCAGGCGCTAACGAAGTGCCTGAAGCTAAGATGATCGAAGCGATTTATCTGGCTCATGATGTAAATCAAACCATTATTGCATTTATTGACAAGATTGTAGCTGAAGTAGGTAAGGCAAAGCATGAATATACCAGCTGTGCTATCCCTGCTGAGATGTTTGAAGAGATGAAGAAAATTGTTACTCCCGAAGAGATGGAAGTAGCAGTATTTACTGATGACAAGCAGACCCGTGAGGGTAACATTCGTGTGATCACAGAGAAGCTGGAAGAGGCTTTTGCTGAGAACGAAGAGTGG
>JAZRJO010000430.1:0-10558 GCA_045645825.1 Acetatifactor sp.
TGTAAGCTGGCTTTGACAGGTACACCGGTGGAGAACCGGCTTAGTGAGCTGTGGAGTATTTTTGATTATCTGATGCCGGGCTTCTTATTTGGTTATCAGAGATTTCGAGAGGAGCTAGAGATGCCCATCGTCCAGCAGCAGGAGGAAAAGGCCATGGAACGGCTGCAGAAGATGATTCGGCCTTTTGTGCTTCGGAGGTTAAAGAAGGATGTGCTGAAAGATTTGCCCGACAAGCTGGAAGAGGACATGTATGCCTGTATGGAGGGAGAACAGCAGAAGTTGTACGATGCCCATGTGAAGCGGCTGGCCCTGATGCTGGATAAACAGTCGGATGAGGAATTTCGCAGCTCAAAGATTCAGATTCTCTCAGAACTTACAAGGCTCAGGCAGCTTTGCTGTGATCCGTCTTTGGTTTACAGCGATTATAACGATCATTCTGCCAAGGAGGAAATGTGTCTGGACCTGATACGGAATGCAGTAAACAGCGGTCATAAGATTTTGTTGTTTTCTCAGTTTACTTCTATGCTGGAAATTCTTTGTAATCGGCTGGAGGAAGAGGGAATTACTTTCTATACGCTGACAGGTGCTACCAGTAAGGAAAAACGCAGAGAATCGGTGGAACAGTTTCAGCAAGATGACACCTCTGTATTCTGTATCTCTCTGAAAGCAGGAGGTACGGGCTTGAACCTGACAGCGGCTGATATTGTCATTCACTATGATCCCTGGTGGAATCTGGCGGTACAGAATCAGGCTACAGACCGGACACACCGGATCGGGCAGAAGAATGCAGTGACGGTATATAGATTGGTGACCAAGGGTACCATAGAAGAGAATATCATTCGCCTGCAGGAGAGAAAGAAAGAACTGGCGGATCAGGTGCTGGGCGGCGAAGGTGTGGGAAACGGCAGTTTTACCAGAGAGGAATTAAAAGAAATCATTGGTACATTATAATTTGCTTTTCTTCTGATTATGTGGTACAATATAGAGTGGTAATGTGTATTTATCAGGCACAAAGGTAAGAATGAGAGTAGAAAAGAGTCAGGAGGACTTTCATATGTTAAACAATAAATCAATCTTGATCACCGGTGGAACCGGTAGTTTTGGTAAGGCTTTCACCAAGTATGTACTGGAGCATTATGATCCCAAGAAGATCATTATTTATTCCCGTGATGAATTCAAGCAGTTCCATATGCAGAATGAATTCAGACAGTATGCGGATAAGCTGCGTTTCTTTATCGGGGATGTGCGTGACAGAGAGAGAATGACCCGTGCCTTTGAGGGCGTGGATTATGTGATCCATGCAGCTGCGTTGAAGCAGGTGCCTGCCTGTGAGTACAATCCGGCAGAAGCCATTAAGACCAATATCAACGGTGCGCAGAATGTAATTGACGCTGCGCTGGATACGGGTGTAAAGAAGGTTGTGGCATTGTCCACTGATAAGGCTGTAAATCCTGTGAATCTCTACGGCGGTACGAAGCTGGTATCGGACAAGCTGTTTATTGCGGCCAATGCTTATGCAGGCAGCAAGGATGTGTGCTTCTCCATCGTGCGTTACGGTAATGTGGCAGGAAGCCGTGGTTCAGTTATTCCATTCTTCCATAATATCATTAAAAACGGCGGCACAGAGCTTCCCATCACGGATTATCGCATGACTCGTTTCTGGATCAGTCTGCGTCAGGGCGTGGAGCTGGTGATCAAGGCTCTGGAGGAGGCAAAGGGCGGTGAGACCTTTATCTCCAAGATCCCTTCTTTTAAGATCACAGATCTGGCTCAGGCCATGCTGCCCGGCTGTTCGATGCCGGAAGTAGGGATCCGCGAGGGAGAGAAGCTTCATGAGATCATGGTGACGGTGGAGGATTCCATGACCACTTATGAATATGACAAGCATTATATCGTATATCCCCAGATGGTGTGGAGTGCTCACAGAAAAGTAACCCCCACAGGTAAGAAGGTGCCCGAAGGCTTCTCTTACAGTTCCGACAATAACCAGGTGTGGTTGACTGTGGAAGAGATCAGAGAGCTTTTGAAAGATGTAGATTTAGAAAAGTAAGGTGGCAAAGTAATGGAATTGACAATTATTTTTCCTGTGTTAAATGAACGTTTGCGTTTGGAAAGCGGGATCACCAGAACGGTAGAATATCTTCAGAGCATTGCTTATGAAGACTATGAGATCATTATTGTAGACAATGGGTCGGAGGATGAGACGCCCCAGATTGGCGCAAGGCTGTGTGAAAAGTATCCGAGGGTGCAGTTTGAGAAGATCAATGTACGGGGAGTGGGTGCTGCCTTTCGCAGAGGCGTGGAGCTGAGTAAAGGGGATATCGTGGGTTATATGGATATCGATCTGTCCACTAATATCAAGCATCTGGGAGAGGCTATCCACATTTTTCGGGTGAGGCCGGAGGTGGAATATATCAATGGCAGCAGGTTTGCCAATGAGTCGGATACCAGGGGAAGAAAGTGGTATCGCAAGATCACTTCCCAGGGCTTGTTGATTCTGTTAAAACTGTTTTTGGGCATGAAGTGTACGGATGCCATCTGCGGTTTTACGTTCTTAAGACGACAGAAGGCACTTGAGTTGGTAGAAGGCAGCAGTCAGGACAATGGCTGGTTTTATATGATTGAGTTCTTGCTTCGTGCAGAAAAAAGAGGGATTCAGGTGTTGGATTATCCGGTGGAGTGGCAGGAAGACTATAATACCACAGTGAAGATCTTTAAGACCATATGTAACTATATGAAGCAGATCACCAGGCTGTGGGTGGAGTTTTATGTAAAGAAGAATATTTGAAGGATAGGCAGACATGATAGATAAGATTATTATCGGTGCAGGTTTGTATGGATTATATGCAGCACTGTATTGTGCCCGCAGAGGGCAAGAGGTAGTGGTTTTGGAGATGGAGAAGGAAGCTTTTAGCAGGGCTACCTTTGCGAATCAGGCGAGAGTACACATGGGATATCATTATCCCAGGTCTCTTTCTACTGCCATGAAATCAGCAGGATACTTTAAGCGTTTTGTGGAGGATTACGGATGTTGTATCCATTCAGAGTTTGATCAGGTATATGCCACTTCCAGTCATTTTTCCTGGACAGATGCCAAGGAATTTAAGAAATTCTGCAGGGATGCAGATATTCCGTGTAAAGACCTGCCGGTAGACAGTTATTTCAAAGAAGGTGTCTGCGACGGGGCTTTTTTGACCAAAGAATATACTTATGATGCTCATCTTCTGCGGGATTATATCTTGGATCAACTGGCTGAATTTCCCAATGCAAGAATTATGTATAGCAGGCAGCTGGAGCGCATTATCAAGCGGGAGCATTGCTATGAAGTGTATGCGAAAGTCAATGATGGAGATTTGGAGCGCTATGAAGCACCGTTTGTTTTAAATGCCACATATGCTTCCGTGAATCAGGTTCTTGCCCGGGTAGAAGGTGTAGAGACCAAGCCTTTTGCGCTGAAGTATGAACTGTGCGAGATCATTTTGTGTAAAGTCAGTGAGAACTTGGTGGGCACAGGACTGACGGTAATGGACGGCCCCTTCTTTTCTATCATGCCTTTTGGGAAAACGGGATATCATTCCCTGACTTCCGTTACGTTCACACCTCATAAGGCAAGCTTTGAGGAATATCCCAGATTTGCCTGTCAGCAGGGACAGGCAGAACTTTGTAAGAGTGCTCTGGGTAATTGTAACACTTGCAGTAATCACCCGGAAAGTGCATGGGAGTACATGGCGGCACTTGCCAGAAAATATATGCGGGATGAGTATGTATTTACATACGACCATTCCTTATTTTCCATGAAGCCGATCCTAAAGGCTTCAGAGATAGATGATTCCAGACCGACAGTGATCAAACTGGCATCTACAGATCCTACTTTTGTCAGTGTACTGTCCGGTAAGATCAATACGATATATGACTTAGATGAAATCCTGAAGTGAGGGTAAGACAATGAGCGTGGAAAAAGAGAAAAATTTTGTATCATGTATTATTTATCTGCACAATGATGAGGAGCAGGTGTGTGAATTTATGAAGCGGATCTGTGGCATCATGAAGCAGAATTTCGAGAAATATGAGATTATCTGCGTTAATGACGGCTGCATAGATGATACCGTAAAAGAAATCAAGCGTTATCAGGAGGAAAGCGGTGATACCCATGCTTTGAGCCTGATCAACTTAAGTTATTATCAGGGTATGGAGGCAGCCATGAATGCGGGAAGAGATCTTGCTGTGGGAGACTTCCTGTTTGAGTTTGATCAGTGTTCCATGGATTTTGAGGAAGATTTGGTCATGAAGGTGTATCGAAGGGCGTTAGAAGGGTATGATGTAGTGGCAGCGGCGCCTAAGAACCATGTGAAGTTTACTTCTAAACTGTTTTACTTTGTATATAACTTTGGCAACCGCATGAAGACCAAGATGCGTCAGGAAAGGTTCCGTATCGTATCCCGCCGTGCAGTAAACCGGGTGAACCAGCTGAATGCTTATATCCCTTACCGCAAAGCGCTGTACATGAACTGTGGTTTGAAATTTGACACGATTTGCTACGACAACAAAGAAGGAATCCGCAAGGGGCACAGTTGGGAAGAAATGGGCAGCCGCAGCAGTATTGCTATGGACACCATTATCATATTCTCTGACATTCTGGAAAAACTATCCATGATTCTTAGTATTACTTTTTTAGTGGTCTTAGTGATCATGGTTGGAGATATTCTTTACTCCATATTCAGCACGGAAGAGACTGTAGCAGGCTGGCTGTCCCTTATGAGCCTTATGTCCTTTGGCTTCTTTATGCTTTTTGTAATGTTGACACTGATATTCAAATATTTGTCAGTCATACTGAACATGACCTTTAAGAGACAACGTTATGTGACAGAGGGTATAGAAAAATTGTAGAGGAGGAATTTGGCAATGGCGCATATCAGCAGAATAGATTTGACGAGAGATTTTAACGCTCACAGAGAGGAATTCCTGGAGGCTATCACTAAGGTATGTGAAGAAACTGCTTTTTCCGGTGGTAAATATGCAGACAAATTCGACCGGGAATTTGCAGAATATATAGGTACGGAGTATGCCTGTGGGGTGAATAACGGAACCACTGCGCTTCATTGTGCCATGATGGCACTTAACGTGGGACCGGGAGATGAGGTTATCGTGCCGGCCAATACCTATATTGCAACAGCATGGGGCGTATCTTATACGGGAGCGACCCCTGTGTTTGTAGATTGTACTCCGGATACTTGGCAGATCGATCCGGACAAGATTGAGGAAAAGATTACAGAACGCACTAAGGGCATCATAGGCGTGCATTTGTACGGTCAGCCCTTTGAATTTAATAAGGTGAAAGAAATTGCAGATCGTCACGGTTTATTTGTGGTTGAGGACTGTGCCCAGGCCATGGACGCACAGTATGAAGGCCGCAATACGGGCACTTTGGGAGAACTTGCCTGCTTCAGTTTTTATCCGGGCAAGAATCTGTATGCATTCGGTGAAGGCGGCAGTGTTACCTGCAATAAAGAAGAATACTTTCGTCGTATTACGCGGTTAAAGAATCAGGGCTGTGACAAACGATATTACCATGATGAGATCGGTTATAATTACCGCCTTGAGGGAATGCAGGGAGCCGTGTTGAGTGTAGGGCTTAAGCTGATCCCGGAGTGGACACGCAGGCGTATTGAGATCGGAGAGCGTTATCACAGAGAGATTACCAATCCGCTGATCAAGATGCAGGTGCACCCGGACAATACAAGACCTGTTTATCATTTGTTTGTGGTTACTGTGCCTGATCATGAGGATTTTATCAGATATATGGCGGAGGCAGATGTGGAGTGCAATATGCATTATCCGGTTCCCTGTCACTTGCAGGAGGCCTATAAGTTCCTGGGATATCAGGAGGGAGACTGCCCTAATGCAGAGTATCTGGCATCACATTGTGTGACGCTGCCTCTTTTCCCTGAGTTAAGAGATGATGAGGTGGAGCGGGTGATCGCACTTTGTAACGCTTATTCGGGATAAAGGGAGTGAATGTACAATGGTGAAAGCTGTTTGGGAAGAAATGCTGGATCTTTTGAAACAGAAAAAGTACGTGATACCATTATTGGTGACAGCTATATTAAGTTATGGCGTTATGGTTGTTAATCCCACCATTGGTATTGACGATACCGCATCAGAACGCTTCTTTCAGGATGGATTGGAGCCCTATATGGGAAGGTGGACTCTTTTTCTGTTAAACAAAGTATTGCGTTTGGCAGAGTTTGCTCCCCTTATTACAGAGTTCATAGGGGTTATCTTTCTGATTTTCAGTGTGACGCTCTGGTGTGTGGCTTTTAAGCGGATTCAGTCAAGTAAGCTTCCCCTCTGGGGCTATACTTTTTTTTCGTGTATCTTTCTGTCGGCCCCGATTTTAAGCGAAATCTGTACATACTATACTCATAACGGTATATGCATGGCTTATGGATTAGCCGGATTAGGAGCCATTTCTTTTGCTGAAGGAATGAAAAAGGATAGAAAGAAAAGATGGCGCTATACGGTAATAAGTGCTTTGTTGGCAACGATTGCAGCAGGATGTTATGAATCCATGGTAATTGTCTATATTATCGGCATAATAATGATATATCTGTTATTATGTAAAGAAGATGAAGGAAAAAAGTATGACAGAGGATTGTGGGGATGGGTGATCAGAGGTGTCATAGCAATGGCTATACTATTGACTGTGAGAACGCTGATCGTGGAATATATTAAAATACTATTCTCGCTGGAAGACAACATATTGGTGTTGGATACGAGAGGGGTGTCTGAGATGCTGCAGTGGGTGGATGGCAGCAGAGGTGCCGGGGAATTTGGCATGGTAGTAAAGCGCTATATTTTGAAATATTATATCAATGCGTTGGCTTATTTCCCTATAACTATGTTTGTCATGGCGGCAGCTGTGCTGATGTTGTACTGTATGGTACAGGCATTACGCCACAAAAGAATTATATTTCCGGTTTGCGGAGGTACCATTCTTCTGATTCCCGGGCTGATGATGCTGATTGAAGCGCAGACAACTCCTTATAGGGCAAGTCAGTATATTCCTCTTGTGTGTGGGTTTGCCGTTCTGCTCCTGACAGAGTTACTATATGAGCTGGTGAAAGGAAAAGCCCAAAAGACAGCAGGATATGTTTTGGTATGTTTGTTCATTGTGTGCACCTTTAATCAGTGTACAGAAATGAATAAATGGTTTTATGTAGATTATCTGAAATATGAAGATGCTAAGAATACCATGAATACCATAGCGTATGACCTGAAGAAAAGCCATGACTACAGTAAGCCCATAATATTCGTAGGAAGCTATGAAGTGCCGGATAGTATTGTAGGGGATGCAGGTCTGGAATTGCATTCTGAGGAATTTTACCGTATCAGGAGGCATGCAGACAGATTAGATGAACATTTGAAGGAAAAATATTATACACCGAATGGCCGGTATAAGCTGGCAGAAACACCGTATCTGTCGGTACTCAATTGGGGGATCAACGCCTTTGATCTCACGAATGTAGAATTGTTTAAATTCTGGGAAATGCACGGTCATAGCTTTCGCATGGAAACGGATTTGAAACAGTATGAAAAAGCCGATAAACAGGCTAGACAAACGAATCAGCCATCCTGGCCGCAGAAAGGGTATATTCAAGAAACAGAAGAATATATCATTGTTAAGTTAGGAGATTTCCCCGGCTGATTATTTGTGGAAGAAAGGCAATATTTTGGAGAGTTTAAAGACAATCACTAAAAAGTATATACATTGTCTGGCGGCGTTTCTCATTTTTGTGATGATCATAGGTGTGATAGGCGGTTATCGGGAACTGAGAAAAGAGACCTACAGAATTGTGTGTCTGGGAGACAGCATTATAGGCAATGAGAGAGGGGACACTTCTATAACAGGGGTGTTGGAGGAACTTTTAGGAGAGCCGGTATATAATGGGGCATTTGGCGGCAGTACCATGTCCTGTAGGGTGAAAGAGGATAGGGCAGCAGTGACTACAGATACCCTTTCCATGGCAAGGCTGTCTGAAGCCATCGCACAGCAGGATTTCTACGTGCAGAATGCGGGTGTGACCAGATGTGCGGTGATGGAATATTTTCCGGAAGCTGTCTATGGGTTTCAGGATATTGATTTTGACAAGACGGAAATTTTGATCATAGAACATGGTGTGAATGATTATCAGACAGGTGTGCCTTTGGATAATCCTGATAATCTCCGGGATGTCTATACTTTTGGCGGGGCGCTAAGGTATTCTCTGGAAAATCTCAAAGCAGCATATCCGAAGCTTAGGATCATTTTGGTGACGCCCACTTATTGTTGGTATCTGGCTAAGGAGAGTAATTGCCAGGAGATAGATAACGGCGGCGGTATTCTGGAGGACTATGTGAATCTGGAACTGGAAATTGCTGCACAGTATGGTGTAGAAGTGCTGGATAATTATCATGAAAGCGGCATCGGTGCCAGCGGAAATTTTGAGGAATGGAAAGTCTATACTCAGGACGGACTTCATCTGAATGAAACGGGACGCAGACTGGTGGCAGAGCGAATTGCGGAACGAATCACAGAAGGGTGAAGAAGACCCATAACTGAAAGAAAGCAGGAAGTGCAAGACTGACGACCATGAAAGAAGGATATAGAATGACAGGACGATCAGAAGCGGTACTTGAGAAAATACAAAAAATACAAAAGTTTTTATTTCCGGCAGTGTTGCTGTTATATCCCCTCAGACATATCAACTGGGGACTTGACTTGTGGGATACCGGGTATAATTATGCCAACTTTCAATTTATGGGAACGGATCATATGGATCCTATGTGGCTTTTTTCCACATACCTGGCTACTGCAGTGGGTTCCTTATTGATGAAGTTGCCCTTTGCAGATACGTTGATGGGGATGAATTTCTATACCGCTTTTACGGTAAGTGTGCTTGCATTGTGGGGATATTGGTTCTGTACGAAAAAGGTCGGTATACCTGCCGGCCTGGTTTTCTTAGGTGAAATTCTGGCAGTGAGCCTTTGTTGGTGTCCCACTGCGCTTTTGTACAACTATCTTACGTATATTTTATTCCTGGGAGGCTGCATCTGTTTGTATCTGGGACTTAAGTGTGATAGGAATGGGATGTTGGTGGTGGCTGGAATTTGTCTGGGAACCAATATCTTCGTGCGGTTTTCCAATCTTCCTGAGGCTGCTATGATTGTGGCTGTATGGGCTTATGGGATCATTTGCCGACGTAAGGTACGTAAAGTGGCTGCCCAGACCGGCTGGTGTATGTTGGGGTATTTTGGGGCTGTAGGAATCGGTCTTTTGTATCTGGGTATCCGGTATGGATTTCATACCTATATGGAATCCATCATGCGCCTGTTCGGTATGACTGAGAGTGCCACCGACTATACGGCAGTGGAAATGGTCATGAAGATGGTGAACGGATATCTTGACCTGGTATACTGGATCATAAGGATCAGTGTGTTTATGGTGGCAGGTCTGGTGTTGTTTGCATTTATGCCGGGCAGGTGGATGCGTCTGAAGAAAGCAGGCAGTATTCTTCTCACAGTGGCTGCGCTTGTGTGGCTATACTTGCGCCAATTTTGCAGCATTCAATTTTATGATTACAATGCTATGCTGCGTCCGGGGATTTTATTTATGATCATTGCAATGGTCATTGGTGTGATTGTGATCTTTCATCCGAAGATGGCGAAGGAAGACAAGCTTTTGTCAGGGATTGTCATACTGATCATTTTGTTAACTTCTATTGGAAGCAATAACGGCCTTTTTCCCAGTCTGAATAATTTGTTCCTTGCAGGACCATATGTATTCTGGATGGTGTGGCGGTTTTTAAGAGCGCCCCGGGCAGTTTCCTTTAGGTGGGGAGCAAAGAAACGATGGAAGTTGGAGATAAACGGTTTTCCCATAAAGGCGGCAGCATTTATGATCTTAGGCTTGATGCTGGTGCAGGGAATCGGTTTCGGAGTAGGGTTTGTGTTTGTAGAGGCTGACGGTGCAACCGATGTGGAGGCACAGGTGGACAATAATCCTGTGCTACAAGGAATCTATATGAGTCCTGAACGGGCACAGTGGATGAGTGAGATCACCGGGTATGTGGAAGATGCTGGCTTAGAAGGCCGGGAAGTGCTTTTGTACGGCGACATTCCTGCACTGGCTTATTATCTGAATATGCCTCCGGCTTTTAACTGCTGGATGGATCTGGATAGCTATAGTCTGTCTGCTATGGAGAAGGACATGGCGGAACTGGAAACACAAATAGAAGCGCAGGTAGAGGCGGGCAGTCAGATGCCTGTAGTCATTCTGGAGCAAAAGTATAGTGATTATGAGAAAATGGCAAAGGAAGATCCGAAAATGGGTCTGATCGTGACATTCATGGATAAATATGAGTATCGCCCCACCTTCAGGAATGAGAAATTTCTGATGTTGGAAGCGGGAGAAAAGAACTGAGGAAAAATGCGAAACTGGTGTCTGGAGGGATGATTATGCAAGAGGATAGAAAACTACACATCGATCTGCTTCGTATCGTGGCATGTATCAGTGTGATCA
>JAZRJO010000431.1:0-6208 GCA_045645825.1 Acetatifactor sp.
TATGATAACACTTTGCGGGTCATCCAATTAAGTATACAATTATTTTGTTGCAAAGTAAAGCAAATAATGATATGCTGATAGCAGTTTGGAATGGTTGAAGGAGTATCACATGAAAGATAATAATTGCATCATCATAGGCGCCGGTGATCTGACTGTAGGACGAATCGATCACCGGGAAGGAGATTATATCATTGCAGTAGACGGAGGTTTGTCTTACTGTGGCGTGCTTGAACTGGAACCGGATCTGATCATCGGAGATTTTGATTCTGTAAACGACCAGGAGAAGCAGGCCATAGCACTTTTGGAGCAACAGATTCCGGATCGGGTGATCCGGCTAAGGCCTGAGAAAGATGATACGGACATGTTGGCTGCTCTGAAGCTAGGTTTGGAAAGGGGTTTTCGTTCCTTCCGTATCTATGGGGGAACCGGTGGAAGATTAGAGCATACCCTGGCCAATATTCAGTGCCTCTTGTATTTGAAGAATCAGGGTGCTAAAGGGTATCTGTGCGATGGAAGTTCCATGATTTTTGTGATGAAGGACGAAGAGGTGCGTTTTCAGCCCGCGATGGAAGGGTATTTATCCTTGTTTTCCTTGGGAAAAGAAGCTAAGGGTGTGAGTATCCGGGGCATGAAATATCCGCTGGAGAATTATACTATGACCAATGATTTTCCCATAGGAGTCAGCAATGAATTTATCGGAGAACAGGGGATCATCACTGTGAAAGATGGGGAAGTTGTGGGTATCATTCAGTATGTGACAGATTAAAAGAGCCGGGCTAGTGCCCGGCATATTGTTTATCCACTTCGATCACTGCATAGTAATTGGCGTTTTCCTGACGAATCCGCGTACTGAGCTTCTCCACCACTTCCTTGTCGGACATTTTAAAATCAAATGGCACCACAATATCAAAGATGATATTGGTATGGGTAGGCCCGGTGACGATCCGAAAATCATGCATGGAAAGTCTGGGAGACAGATCAGTCAGGTAAGTAAGCATCATTTCTTTCAGACGGTTGGTCTCCGGGTCGTCAATGCACACAGGATCCATGTGAATGACGGCGTGGCAATGAAGCTGATCGCGCAGCTCATGTTCGATCAGGTCGATCATATCGTGCATGGTCAGGATATCTCCATCTGCCGGAACTTCTGCATGAAGAGAGATTAAGACTCTGCCGGGACCATAGTTGTGCACGATCAGGTCATGGATGCCGATAACGCCTTCATAGGACATGACGATGTCTTCAATCTGCTTTACATAATCAACATCCGGTGCCTGCCCAAGCAGTGGGCTGATGGTGTCCTTGGCGGCATTGATGCCTGCATAGAAGATAAACAGCGCCACAGCCACACCGCAGTAACCGTCGATAGAAAGGTCTGTAAAGTGAGATACCAAAGTGGCGATCAAAACCACAGAAGTCGCCAGTGTGTCACTTAAGCTGTCAGTGGCAGTTGCCAGCATGGCAGCGGAAGTAACCTTACGCCCGAACTTTCTATTATAATAAGACATATAACATTTCACTGCAATAGAAGCTACCAGGATGAGTACCACCACAGGGGAAAAAGTAAGCTCCTGAGGATGCAGAATCTTGGAAACAGACGTTTTTAATAGCTCAAAACCCATAAGCAGGATGATAAAGGACACAATCAGGCCGGATATGTACTCAATTCTTCCGTGTCCGAAGGGATGATCCGGATCGGGTTTTTGTCCGGCCATTTTAAACCCTACCAGTGTAACGATAGAAGAACCCGCATCTGACAGGTTGTTAATGGCATCGGCAGTGATAGCGATGGAGTTACTGAGCGTTCCGGCCAGAAATTTACCGGAAAATAACAACAGATTGAAGCCGATGCCCATAGCACCGCACAGCATACCGTAGGCTTGACGGACTTTGGGGGAGGAGGTATTTTCGTAATCTTTTATGAATCGTTTTGCAAAAAATGAAACCATAGGAACCTCTTTCAGCGGTAGCAACCGCAGTATGCACTTGTGATTATCATTTTATACTTTTTGGGGTAAAAAAACAAGCTTTTTGTGGTAATATTGTTGTGTTTAGTATATAGTCGCGAATTGACAGAAATTATAATTAGTTTTATAATGACGGAAGAGATAAAAGAATAATAAGACACTAATAAAACACTAGATATAGTATGGCGGTGCGAAAGCACCGCCATATTTTGTGCTGCAAAAAACTGTTATAAAATGTCAAAAAAAACTTTGCATTTCTACTTGCAAAATTCTTAAGAATGTATTAAAATAAGATAAAAGTGGCGAAAAGTGGTGGGAAGTGGTTTAAAGTGGTGGAATAGAAAGCCGGTTGTGGTGAATTTTCCGGACTGCGAATGAGAGCCTAACCCCAAGAAGAGAAGGGTTCCCAACCGTTGTGGCAGCTCACTTGATACGGATGATAAGGTTTTAGATTACGCAAGTTATGTAAGGCGGTGATTGCAGTGTTTATGAGTCAGTACAATCATACGGTCGATACAAAAGGCAGGTTGATCATTCCTTCGAAGTTCCGGGAGATCCTGGGAGATGAATTCGTGGTGACGAAGGGAATGGATGGCTGCTTGTTTGTGTACGCCAATGATGACTGGAAAGTGTTTGAACAGAAGCTGACTTCACTGCCGATTACCAATAAAGATGCCAGAAAATTTGCCCGCTTCTTCCTGGCAGGTGCAGCACCTGTGGAGGTGGACAAGCAGGGAAGAATTTTGTTGCCGGCGCATTTGAGAGAGTTCGCAGAGCTTGACAAGGATGTGGTTCTTGTGGGCGTAGGCAGCCGGATTGAAATCTGGAATAAGGACAAATGGGAAGAGAATAACGTGGATGATGATATGGATGCCATCGGTGCATCTATGGAGAGTCTGGGGCTGACGATTTAAGTGAGAGGATAGATATTATGGAATTTAAACATTATTCCGTAATGCTGGAAGAGACGATAGAACAACTGCATATCAAACCGGATGGTACTTATGTGGACGGTACGCTGGGTGGCGGTGGACATGCCTTCCAGGTCTGCAAGCGGCTGACAAATGGACGGTTTATCGGCATCGATCAGGACGAAGCGGCTATCAAAGCTGCAGGAGAACGGTTAAGCTGTTTTGGCGGTGAAGGCAAGGTGACCATCATACGGAGCAATTATCGTAACATGAAAAGTGCTTTGCAGGAGCTTGGCATAACCGGTGCGGATGGGATCGTGCTAGACCTGGGAGTATCGTCCTATCAGTTGGACACAGAAGACAGGGGTTTTTCTTATCGGTTTGATGCCCCGTTAGATATGAGGATGGATCAGAGGCAGACGTTGACGGCACGGGACATTGTAAACGAATATGCTGAGATGGATCTGTATCGGATCATTAGGGATTACGGTGAGGATCAATTTGCAAAGAATATTGCGAAGCACATTGCGATAGAGCGGGCCAAGAAGCCCATTGAAACTACCTTTGAATTAAATGAGATCATTAAAGCATCCATTCCTGCCAAGATGAGGCAGAATGGACATCCCTCCAAGCAGACTTTCCAAGCCATCAGGATAGAATGTAACAGAGAACTGGAAGTGCTGAGGGAATCATTGGAGGACATGATAGATCTGTTAAACCCGGGTGGAAGGCTTTGTATCATTACGTTCCACTCATTAGAGGATAGAATTGTAAAGACCGCATTTAAGAATGCGGAAAACCCGTGCACATGTCCGCCGGAATTTCCGGTATGTGTATGCGGAAAGCAGTCCAAGGGAAGGGTAGTTACCCGTAAGCCCATTTTGCCGGGCGCAGAGGAGCTTGCAGTCAACAGCCGCTCCAAGAGTGCAAAATTAAGAGTTTTTGAAAAGGAAAAGTGAAAGTTATGGCGCGTACAGGGAGAAATGAGTACAGAAGTAGTGAGTATCGGAGAACAGAAGACAGAAGGTCTGTAGAGAAGAATATGTATGTATATGATAATCTGGCACGCAGTCGGGATTTTGTGAGAACGCTGGAGGAAGAACCCAGGCGCAGTATCAGCAATGAAGCCAGAAAGAACAGAGAAAAGGCTCATCATATGAATCTGGCCTATGTGTTGTTTCTGATCGCAGCACTTTGCTGTACCGGTGTGATTTTGGTAAACTATCTGCAGATTCAGTCTGAGGTTACCAGAAAGGCGGAAGTGATCGCTTCTATGGAGAAGGAACTGAACGATCTGCGCCTTAGTAATGATGAGGAGTATAATAGAATCTTAAGCAATGTTGATATGGAAGAGATCAAGCGCATTGCCATTGGAGAGCTGGGCATGACTTATGCCAGGGAGGGACAGATACAGACTTACACCAATGAGGGAAATGATTATATGAGACGTGTGGCTCAGGATTAGGGGTGTTGTAAATGAGTGAACAGAAGGTTTACAGGAAATTTACGATAAAAATGCAAAAGAAGCTGGTGGTACTGTTCTTTTTTGTACTGCTGGCTTTTGCCGGGTTATGCATCAGGCTTTACTGGATCTCCAGAGAAGATGGGGAACAGTACAAAAAGCAGGTGTTGTCCCAGAGAGGCTATGACAGTACAACACTTCCTTTTAAAAGGGGAGATATCCTGGATGCCAAGGGAACGAAGCTTGCTACCAGTGAGAAGGTATATAATCTGATCATTGATGCCAAGAATATGCTTTATCAGAATGGAAAGTATCTGGAGCCTACCATAGAAGCGTTAAATCAGTATTTTGGCCTGGATATGACAGAGGTGAGAGAATATGTGAACACCCATAAGACTTCCTCTTACAAAGTGATGCTCAAGCAACTGTCATATGATCAGATCAAAGACTTTCAGGAGGCTGACAGTGCGGAAGGCAACATGATCATGGGAGTCTGGTTTGAGGAGGAATACAAACGAATCTATCCAAATGGCTCTCTGGCCTGTGATGTAATAGGTTTTACAGGCAGGGACAATGTGGGCAGTTACGGTCTGGAGGAGTTTTATAATGAAGTCCTGAATGGAACCACCGGAAGAGAATATGGGTACCTGACATCGGACTCTACTTTGGAGAGAACTGTGAAGCCGGCAGTGGACGGTTATACCATACATACCACCATAGATGCCAATATTCAGGCAGTGGTGGAGAAGTATCTGAAACAGTTTAACGACGAGTTTGCGGGTGCAGTCCGTCCGGGCAACGGCGCGGAGAATCTGGGAGCTATTGTGTATGATATTCACAAGGGCGAAGTGCTTGCTATGGCAAACTATCCCTTTTATGACTTAAATGATACCAGGAATGCTTCTGCCATGATTGGTTCCTTATTGGTAGAAGAGGTGAAAAATAGCAATGGTTATATAGAATTGAACAAGACTGATACAGTAATTACAGAGAATGTGATCGCGAATATGACAGATGATGAGTTGTACCTGAATCTGAATTATCTCTGGAAGAATTATTGTATCTCTGATACTTATGAGCCCGGTTCCACGGCAAAGCCTTTCACGGTGGCGATGGCACTTGAAAGCGGCGTGATTACCGGCAGAGAGCATTATGATTGTAATGGTTCTCTGGTAAGAGGCGGTCATACCATTCGTTGCCATGGCGGTTATGGTCATGGAGCAGGTGTCAGTGTACAGAATTCTATTGCGTGGTCCTGTAATGTGGCTATGATGCATATGGCAGATGCTATTGGTATTGATAGATTTATGACGTTCCAGCAGAACTTTAATCTTGGATTAAAGACCAATATTGATCTGGCAGGAGAGGCCAGGACAGCAGGACTGCTTTTGACGAAGGAACAGATGTCCGGCTCCGGAATTGCCACCAATTCCTTTGGTCAGAACTTTAATGCGACCATGATCCAGATGATAGCAGGGTATAGTGCCCTGATCAATGGCGGTTATTATTATGAGCCCCATGTGGTTGATAAGATCACCAATTCTTCCGGGGCTACCATTGAAAATATTGAACCCAGAGTATTAAAACAGGTGATTTCTGAATCTACTTCTGAGAAGATTCGTCAGTATACCCGTGCCACAGTTATGGAAGAGGGCGGCAGCCAGAGAACCGGTGAGACAGCCAGACCGGCAGGTTATGCCATTGGCGGTAAGACCGGTACAGCCCAGACCATTCCCAGAGGAAACGGGGAATATGTGGTATCCTTTATGGGACATGCACCTGCAGATGATCCTCAGATTGCCATTTATGTAGTAGTGGACAGAGCCAATGCCCAGAGGCAGGACAGAGCCAGCTATGCAACCGGCATT
>JAZRJO010000432.1:0-5265 GCA_045645825.1 Acetatifactor sp.
TTTGGAAAAAAGTATTAATATGTTAAAAAAAATCACCTAATAGAGAAAAAATTTATACAAAATTTTAACAAGAAATTATGAAATAAGGGTGGAAATTTGGGGGCTATTGTGGTAATATACAAAAGTGTTTTTTGAGAATTATTCTAAGGAGGAATTACTATGGATTATTTATTGGAAGGGGTAAGAGCATTACTTGACTTCCAGGGTGGTGGCTGGAAAGCATTGGTGATGATCGTTGTCGGTATCGTTTTGATCTGGCTGGCGATTAAAAAAGAATATGAGCCTTCCCTTCTGCTCCCTATGGGATTCGGTGCAATCCTTGTAAATCTGCCGTTGTCCGGTGTTTTGGATCAGATGGTAGGTGGGGTAGAAGCTCACGGTATTATCGAATGGTTATTTGAAGTGGGTATCAATGCCTCTGAGGCTATGCCCATCCTGTTGTTTATCGGTATAGGTGCCATGATCGATTTTGGGCCGCTTCTGTCGAAGCCCTCCATGTTCTTGTTTGGTGCAGGTGCTCAGTTTGGTATTTTTGCAGCGATTCTGCTGGCAGCTGTACTTGGCTTTGATATTAAGGACTCTGCTGCCATTGGTGTCATTGGTGCTGCCGACGGCCCCACAGCCATCCTGGTATCCCAGGTGCTGAAGTCCCGTTATGTGGGAGCTATCGCAGTTGCTGCTTATTCTTATATGGCTCTGGTACCTATCGTACAGCCTATGGCAATTAAGCTTGTTACCACCAAGAAGGAAAGATGTATACATATGGAATACAAGCCTGAGAGTGTGTCCAAAACCATGCGCATTATCTTCCCGATCGCAGTAACGATCATCGTAGGCCTTGTGGCACCTCAGCCAGTAGCTCTGGTGGGATTCCTGATGTTCGGTAACCTGATTCGTGAATGCGGCGTGCTGGGAACCATGTCTGAAACTGCACAGAATCAGCTTGCAAACTTGATCACACTGCTTCTCGGCATCACCATCTCTTTCAGTATGAAGGCAGAAGAGTTCGTAAGAATCGAGACCCTGATGATCATGGTCATTGGTCTGTTTGCATTCGTGATGGATACCATCGGCGGTGTACTCCTTGCCAAATTTATGAATCTGTTCCTGAAGAAAAAGATCAACCCTATGATCGGTGGAGCCGGAATCTCCGCATTCCCTATGTCTTCCCGTGTGGTACAGAAACTGGCAATGCAGGAAGATCCGACCAATGTTCTCATCATGCATGCCGCAGGCGCCAACGTATCCGGCCAGATCGCATCCGTAGTAGCAGGTGGCCTTGTAATCAGCCTGGTATCCCAGTTCCTGTAAGTTTAGGCATGGATGTGGATGGACGACCGTTGCAACAAAAAACGGTAT
This sequence comes from Acetatifactor sp., assembly GCA_045645825.1. Classification (GTDB taxonomy): domain Bacteria; phylum Bacillota; class Clostridia; order Lachnospirales; family Lachnospiraceae; genus Acetatifactor. Next base: position 1,360 of record JAZRJO010000432.1, read on the forward strand.
ATGTGATATGTGAATTAAGAGAAAGGAAATGTTGATATGAATACAGAAGTAATCATGCAAGCATTAGAGATCATGGGCAAAGGCATGCTGGGAATCTTCGTAGCCTTAGTAGTCATCATGATCTTCGTATGGATCATGGCCAAAATCGGCGGAGGCAAGAAGTAATTGCTAAGGTTCCTGTAACAAAAAAAGATGACCTGTTTATAAAGAAAATCTCCTACGTTTTGAAGGCGCAGGAGATTTTTGTTTGCAAATTCTTGATTAATGTATTAAAACATACTATAATAACTTTTGCTGTACAATTTCGGAAGGAGGAAAATTGATGCAGATACAATTGTCAGATCACTTTACATATAGAAGGTTATTACGTTTTACATTTGCGTCGATCATCATGATGATATTTACCTCGATCTACGGCGTGGTGGACGGTATTTTTGTGTCCAATTTTGTAGGAACCACTGCTTTTGCGGCGATCAATCTGATCATGCCTTATATTATGTTGTTTGGTACGGTGGGTATCATGGTGGGTACCGGCGGTACGGCTCTGATCTCTAAGACTCTGGGTGAGGGGAAAGAAGAGAAGGCGAATGAGCTGTTTTCGATGTTGGTGTATCTATCCATTGTCGGTGGCGTGGTGTTGACGGTCTTTTCGTTGCTGCTGCTTCGGCCGGTGGCAATTTTGCTGGGGGCAGAAGGGGAGATGCTGGAAGCTTGCGTGGAATATGGGGTTTTTACCCTTCCGGCTATGACAGCCTTTATTTTGCAAAATGAGTTTCAATGCTTCTGTACGGCAGCAGAAAAACCTAATCTTGGACTTTGGCTTACGGTGGCAGCGGGAGTGACGAATATGGCGCTGGATGGGCTGTTTGTGGGTGTTTGGGGTTTTGGGCTTGTTGGAGCGGCCGTGGCTACGTCGCTTAGTCAGTGTGTGGGCGGACTGATGCCGATGGTGTATTTTGCACGTAAGAATGACAGCAGACTGCATCTGGTCAAGGCGGGATTTGATGGAAGTGCGGTGGCTAAGACCTGTCTGAACGGTTCCTCTGAGCTGATGTCCAATCTCTCCTTATCCTTCGTGTCCATGCTGTACAATTTTCAGTTGATGCGATATGCAGGGGAGAATGGAGTGGCGGCCTATGGCGTGTTGATGTATGTGAATTTTATTTTTATAGCAGTATTTCTTGGATATTCTCTGGGATCGGCACCGGTGATCGGTTATCACTATGGAGCGGGAAATAGGGAAGAATTGAAAAGTCTGTTTCGCAAAAGCCTTCGTATTGTGTTGGTTATTTCCCTGGGACTAACGCTGTTGGCAGAAGTACTGTCCGGTTTCTTGTCAGGGATTTTTGTGGGGTATGACCCGGGATTATATGATATGACCAGAAAGGCATTTATGGTGTATTCCTTGTCATTTCTTCTGTGTGGTTTTAACATGTTTGGATCTTCTTTTTTTACGGCGCTTAACAACGGGCCTGTTTCGGCGGCCATCTCTTTTCTGCGAATGTTAGTTTTTCAGTCGGCAGGGGTGCTATTGTTGCCAATTTTTTTTGGACTGGATGGAGTGTGGTGGTCTATTGTTGTGGCAGAGGCGGTATCACTTTTGGTGACCGGGTTTTGCTTTGTGAAATATAGAGGGCGGTATCACTTTTGATGGTAGATATGCGTAATTTGCCTGAGTAAATGTTTGCTCAGGCATTTTTCTTTGGTAAAAAGGGTATACTTTGGAGAGGAACATAAATAATTGGTGCAAAGTGGAAATTGGAGTGCAGAAATTTGGAAGAAAAGGGTCGGTTTGTAAAGGCGGGAAAGAGGGTTGCCTTGGTGGTGGGTTGTCTGGCAGTATGTCTGGCAGGGTTGTGGATTTGGACCGGTGCAAGTGAAAAGGCGGCTCATTGCATGCCCCGGATTACAAGGACTTCTATAGAAGAGATTCTTAAGAAGGAGGAATGGGAGATAAGAGATTATCAGGTATTAGGGGAACAGACGGGATTATCCCGGGAAGCTTTGGTTTATATGAAGGAACAGGGTAGACAAAGGGAACTTGCTGTATTGCAGGAATCTTACTTTGCTCCGGTGGAAGTGGCGTGTGTGTCCAATTCGATGATCTCCAAAACAGAGTATGTGGTGAATGGGCGGGGGATGCCTGCCAGAGCGACCAGGATCCCTTATGTAGAAGAAGGTGATATTCTGATCACTTGTTGTTCTCATGTGTTTGGCTGGCGCAACGGTCATGCGGCTATGGTGGTGGATGCAGATAGAAGGCTGGTACTGGAGGCGCAGGTGCTGGGCAGTCCTTCTGTGATCACGTCTCTGAATGTCTGGGAGGAGTATCCCTCTTTTCTGGTGTTGAGGCTTCGGGGAGTAGACAGGGAAGAACGAGCAGCCATTGCAGAGTATGCGAGGAATTATCTGACGGGTGTCTCTTATCATGTGACGGCAGGGATATGGGAGCGGTTGTTGTCCGGGTGGGCTGCTGATGGACGAAAGCAGGCTGGTGTTAATGACTTGGGGCAGGGAGATAGTGTGAATACGTTGGGAGGCACTCACTGCTCACATCTTGTCTGGTACGCTTATTACCAATTTGGCTATGATCTTGACAGTGACGGCGGAATTATTGTGACACCAAAGGACATTGCGGGATCAGAAAAGCTAAAAATCATTCAAAAATATGGAGTCGGTTAAAATAAATTGAAAAATCTTAGGCAAAAGGCTTGAAAAAACACACGGAATATCGTATATTAGAAACATAAACTACTTAAACTCTACGAGAGCGGAGGAAACAACAATGACAAAAGCGGAGATTTTAAAGAAAGAAATCTTAAGACAGTACCGCAGTGTGCGTCAGTTTGCAATGGAAATGAATATCCCTTACAGTACTCTTGTGACTGCGTTGGAGCGCGGAATCGAAGGTATGGCTTACGGCACCGTGATCAGAATGTGTGACAAGCTGAGTCTGAACCCTGTAGATTTTTCATCTCTGGAGAGAGATACTACTTTAGGTGCACAGTTACTTGAGAACAGAGTAATGCAATATTATGTAAAGTTAAATCAGAACGGCAGAGACAAGATTCTGGAGCTGATGGATGATTTTGTTCAGATTGACAAGTACAAAGCAAAAGGTAAGAGAAGTAAATAATGAAAAGATATGATTATCTGATAGTAGGTACCGGTCTGTTTGGATCGGTATTTGCTTATGAAATGAAAAAGGCCGGAAAGAAGTGTCTTGTGATCGACAAGAAGCAGAATGTGGCCGGCAATGTTTATACGGAAGAAAAAGCAGGAATTCAGGTACATAAATATGGTGCCCATATTTTTCATACGTCAGATAAGAAGATATGGGATTATGTGAATCAGTTTGCTGAGTTTAACCATTATGTGAATTCTCCGGTGGCTGTGTATGGGGATGAGCTTTATAATCTGCCTTTTAATATGAATACTTTTAGTAAGATGTGGGGAATCCGCACGCCGGCAGAGGCGAAAGAGATGATTGAAAGGCAGAGGGCGCAGTGTTATATTGAGGAGCCTGAGAATCTGGAAGAGCAGGCATTGTCTCTGGTGGGCAGGGATGTGTATGAGAAGCTGGTGAAAGGGTATACGGAGAAACAGTGGGGGCGGGATTGTAAAGAGCTTCCGGCTTTTATTATCAGGAGGCTTCCGGTGCGCTTCACTTATGACAACAACTATTTCACTGACCGTTATCAGGGGATTCCTATCGGTGGCTACACCAAGATCGTTGAGAAGTTACTTGAGGGTATAGAAGTTCGCCTTGGGATATCTTACAAGGAGTTTGTGACTGAAAATGAAGCTAAAGGGGAAACTGCGGATGTATTTGACAAACTTCTTTATACGGGTATGATCGATGAATACTTTGATTATTGCCTGGGGGAATTGGAATATCGTTCTTTG
>JAZRJO010000433.1:0-2515 GCA_045645825.1 Acetatifactor sp.
GGATCAGATGAATGCAGGAAGTGCAGAGCTTATTTCTGGTGAAGAGCAGTTAAATACAGCTTATAAACAGTTATTGGAAGCACAGATTCAGCTGGCTGAGGGGAAAGTGGAGCTTTCAAAAGCCAAAGTACAGCTGGCAGATGGTCAAAGTCAGATACAGAAGGGATGGACAGAGCTTATAGAGGGAGAGGAAGAGCTTAGCAAGGCCCGTGAAGAATTGGAAGAGGGAAGAGCCCAATATGAAGAAGGGCTAAAAGAATATGAGGATGGCTTGAGAGAATTTCAAGAAGAGATAGCCGATGCGGAAGGCAAACTTGCCGATGCTAAGAAAGCGCTGGATGATTTGGAAACCCCTGACAGCTTCGTGCTGGGCAGGGATACCAATATCGGTTATGTGTGTTTTGAAAGTGATTCGGGGATCGTGGATGGCATAGCAGATGTGTTTCCGGTATTTTTCTTTGCCATTGCAGCGTTGGTATGTATTACTACCATGAACCGTATGGTGGAGGAGCAGCGTACCCAGATCGGTGTGCTAAAGGCTCTTGGATACAGTAAGGCATCTATCATGGCAAAATATTTATTTTATTCCGGATCAGCGGCAGCAGCGGGCTGTATCATAGGATTCCTGGTGGGAACCTGGCTTTTTCCCAAGGTCATCTGGTTCGGGTATGGCATCATGTATCAGGTGGATTCCTTAAAGTATGTATTTGAAAGCCGGTTGGCGGTGATCTCTCTGGTGGTGTCTATGCTTTGCTCCATAGGAGCAGCCTGGCTCAGCTGTCGGTATGAGCTTTCCACAGTGGCGGCACAACTGATGCGTCCCAAGGCGCCGAAAGCCGGGCAGAGAGTGCTGCTTGAACGGATTCCATTTCTTTGGAAGCGGTTGAAATTCTTACATAAAGTATCCTGTAGGAATATTTTCCGTTATAAGAAACGTTTTTTTATGATGATCGTAGGCATCAGTGGGTGTACGGCCCTGCTGGTCACCGGCTTTGGCATACAAGATTCAGTGGTGGATGTGTCTCATCATCAATATGAAAGGATTCAGGTCTTTGATGTTTCTGTAATGTGTGCTGAGGTGCTGGATCAGGAGCAGAGTTTATTGTTGGAAGAGGTACTTTACGGCAAAGTATCGGAATACACTACAGTGTTGGAGGCTTCTGTGGAGCTGGTGACCGAGGAGGGGACTAAGTCTGTTTACATGGTGGCTGCTCCCGATACGGTGGATATCAGTCCATACTTGGGGCTTTATACGGACGAAGGGGAGGTTCTTTCTATTCCGGGAGATGGGGAGTGTATCCTGACCCAGAAGCTTGCAGAGAAATATGAGGTGGAGATAGGAGACACCATTACCTTTCGGGATGAGGATATGCACACGATGGAACTTGTGGTCAGCGGGATCAATGTCAATTATATTTCGGACTATGTGTATCTTTCTGTGAAGACTTATGAACAGCAGATGGGAAAAGAGGCACCTTGTAAGACCTTGTATGTGAATCTGGCAGAGGGAGTGGATGCCCACAAGCTTTCCGCCTCGCTGATGGGGCTTTCTAATGTGACATCGGTTACCATTAATCAGGATATGATGGAACGCCTTGATAATATGCTGGGCAGTATGGATCTGATCATTCTTGTGATCATTTTATGTGCGGCAGGTTTGGCATTTATTGTGCTTTATAACCTGACAAATATTAATATCACAGAGCGGGTGCGGGAGATAGCCACTATTAAAGTACTCGGTTTTTATAAAAAAGAGACAGCCGCCTATGTGTTTCGGGAGAATCTGGTACTAACCTTTGTGGGCGCTTTGACAGGGTTGGTGCTGGGAAAATATTTCCACCAATTTGTGATGGATGCGATTAAGGTGGATATGGTATCCTTTGATGTGCAAATTAAACCGGTAAGCTATGTCTACAGTATCTTACTGACCATCGGATTTGCCTGGTTTGTCAATTGGTTTATGGGTAAAAAGCTTGACAAGATCAGCATGACGGAGTCTTTAAAATCAGTGGACTAAAGGTTATGGAGATGACTAAACGAATAAGAGGGGCGCGCTTTAACATCGCTGCCGCGCAAGAAATGGAGGAATGAGAAATGAGTAACTTTTGGAAACGAACCGGTTGGTTTGGCCTGACTGTTGCAGCCTTGGCTGCCAGTATGGTGCTGCAGATCGTGTTAGGTGTGATCGCTATGCTTCCGGCATCCATTATAGCCAGTATGCAAGCCGGGGTACAGGGGATTACAGATCCTATGCAGATACAGGAAATGGTCATGGAAAAGGCTATGGGAGCAGCATCTGTTGGTGTCTTGCTTTATCATGTGCTTTCCCTTCCTGTATTCGGACTCTGGTACTATTTCGGATGCGGCAGACCTAAGGCGGGCAATCCTGTGAGAATCTTAAAGGCAAGGGGGCTCATTTCCACCCTGGTGGCAGGCTTTGGGCTCTGTCTGGTTGCCAACGGAATTGCCATGATGATCCAGTATCTGGCACCGGCAGTATTTGCAGAATATATGG
>JAZRJO010000434.1:0-4556 GCA_045645825.1 Acetatifactor sp.
TACGCCCTTTAGCACTTCCTGCTCCTGTTTCTTGCCCAAGATGCCCTTGGAAGAATAGTAGCTGACACAAATATCTTTAGCAGAAAGCACTACTTCTTCATGAAAAAAGTTCTTCTCTTCTTTCACCTGATCACAACCCGGAATGGCGGCGATCAGATGTTTTGTGTATTCCTTCTGAGGGTTTCCAAATATCTGCTCTGTACTCCCCTGCTCTACGATATACCCATTCTCCATGACCACCACACGTTTGCACAGCTTCCGCACAAGACTCAGATCATGGGAAATAAATAATATCCCGGTCTTATATTCTCGGTTGAGTTTCTGTAAAAGTTCGATAATCTCTGCCTGAATGGTTACGTCCAGTGCAGTGGTAGGCTCATCAGCTACCAAAATCTTAGGCCTGCACACGATGGCCGCCGCGATCATCACTCTCTGGCGCATGCCCCCGGATAACTCATGGGGATATTGCTCATAGACCTTCTCCGGACATGGAAGCTCTGCCTCTCTTAAGGCCCAGATAGCCCGCTTATACCGTTCTTCTTTGGTCATCTGTGTGTGAAGTTTCAGCGCTTCTTCCACCTGCCAGCCAATCTTCATCACCGGATTTAAGCTGGTCATGGGCTCCTGAAAGATAATGGCAATATCATCACCCTGCAGTTTTCGCATTTCCTGCCTGCTGCAGGTGAGCAGCTCTTTGCCCTGAAAGAGGATCTGACCTCTCTTTTTCATATCACGCCTGGATAAAAGGCCGCAGATAGCCAGGGCACTCATGGTCTTGCCGGAACCGGACTCGCCCACGATACCCACGATATCTCCTTCTTCCATTACCAGGTCAAAATCATACACCACGGTCTCAGGTATGGAATGATCATGAAATTCTATGTTAAGATCTTTAACTTCCAGCATATACTACCTCTCTTCCAGACCATCAGCCAGCAGGCTGAAACCAAGCACCAGCACCACGATCATAAGCCCCGGAAACAACGCATAAGAGGGATGGGAAAACAGGTATGTCTGAGCCTCTGACAGCATTCTTCCAAGACTGGCATCCGGGGGCTGTACGCCGATTCCCAGATAACTCATGCCCGCTTCTGCCAGCACCGCATTATTAAAACCGATCATTACTGTGGGCACCAACACCGACAGGATATTGGGCAGAATGTGGACAAACATGATCCGCAGATGACCACAGCCCATGATTTTGGCATTTTTTACATAATCCATTTCCCGCTGCTTAAGATACTCACTCCTAACCACTCTGGCAAAGCTCGGAATAAACGCAATTCCCAGGGCTATGATCACCTGATACTTTCCACTGCCGAAAAGGATGCTTAGCACCTGATTTTTCTCACTGTCAAAAAGGCTGACAACAACAAGCGCCAGCAAAATACTGGGAAATGCAAACAGCGCATCGATCACTCGCATCATCACCTCATCGATCCAGCCGCCGAAGTAACCGGTAAAAGCACCGATCAAAACACCTACGCCCGCACCGATTCCCACGGTACCCAATGCCACCAACAAAGTGGTCTTGGCGCCTACCATCACCCGGGTAAAAATATCTCGGCCATAATTGTCACAACCAAAAGGATGACGCCAGGAGATCCCTGCAAATTTCAGATCTATATTCATGGTCTCCGGATCATAGGGCAGGAAAAAGAGTCCCACCAGGATCATAAGAAGCATCACACCGGTCAGAATACTTCCGATCATAAGATTATCGTTTTTCTTCTTTTTCATCATGACTGCTCCTCCAGACGAATGCGGGGATCGATCCACTGATAAATCAGATCCACCAGACCATTGATCACAATGACAGCTGCAGCCAGGCTTACGATCACTGCCATGACCACCGGATAATCCCTGTTTGAGATGGAAGTCATGAGGATACGCCCGATTCCCGGAATGCTAAATACCTGCTCCACAATAATGCTGCCTGCAATAATGTCCGTAAAAGTCATTCCCAGAAAAGTCACCACCGGCAGCATGGCATTTTTCAGAATGTGTTTATATAACACACCCTTGGTGTTATTTCCTCTGCTGTAAGCAGTTCTCACATAATCCTTTTTCTTCTCTCCCACCAGTCCGCTGCGAAGCAGCTTGACTGTCATGGAAATCTTGGGGAGCGCGATGGCGATGGAAGGGAAAATCATGTACCCCAAAAATCCGGTAATGCTTTGGGTATAGGACACGTACCCTCCCGGCATAAATAGCTTCAACACAATACCAAACAGCAGGGTGATCAAAATCCCTGCAAAAAAGGGCGGCACTGCCATAATCACCTGATTGACCCCATAGATCACCCGGTCGGCCACACTGCCCTCACGCTTTGCCACATACAATCCCAAAGGGATGGACACGAAGATAATGATCAAAATGGACAGGACACTCATGGTAACCGTGATGGGCACTTTGTCTGCCAGCATTTGATTCACCGGCAATCCATAGCTGTAAGACTTTCCCATATCACCTTGTATAAAAGATAACAGCCATTCACCGTAGCGAATCATGAACGGCCTGTCTAGGCCCATCTCTTTTCTCAGTGCTTCCACTCTCTCCGGTGTGGCCTCCGTGCCCAGCTTTGCAAGCGCCGGGTCACCGGGTATCACCGTAAAACAGAGAAAGACCAGAAAAGAGACCAGCAAAAGTGTCAGGCACATGGTCAAGATTTTTTTACCAACGTACTTCACCTTAGGGTCTCCTCTCGTTATTATTATTCCACGATATACAACTTAGAGTAATCCTGCACATAAAGAGGATAGAACTCATAACCTGCATACTTTTTGTTCAAAGCAACAAACTCTGCCATATCCTGAATATATACATTGGCAGCAGTTTCTGTCAGGATCTGCTGACACTCCTTAAATGCTTTCGTACGCTCCTCTTCATCAATAGAGGTCTCCGCCTTGGCATACACTGCATCATATTCGGGATTATTGTAATTAATAAAATTCTTGGAACTGTCCGAAGTAAAACGGATCAGCATGGAGCTTGCGGTCAGGCTGGAGGCATCCAATCCCACAACCGTTCCTTCAAACTTTCTTCCGGAATACACATCGCTGACCCAAGTCTCCCATTCGATCAGCTCGATCTTGGCTGTCACACCGATGGCCTTTAATTCTTCTGCCAGTACCTGGGCTGTCTCCACATGGGGTGCATAGTTAGAAGGCACCTTGATCGTAAAGGTAAATCCATTGGGATATCCTGCCTCTTTTAACAGTTGCTTCGCCTTCTCCACATCCTTGGTATAATAGTCTGCCAGTTCCGGCATGTAATACTTACCGAAAGCCGGGAACATGCTACTACCCACAGGGGTACCGTGTCCATCGGAAGTCATGTCCAGAAGATACTGCTTGTCAACCCCATAGCACAGGGCCTTACGCACCTTCTCATTGTTAAAAGGCTCTACTGCATGATTCAGATACAAAGCCTGTACCAGATTCATGGTCCCTTCCAACACCTCAAACTGACCGTTTAACTGAGATGCCTGTGTGGAAGTGAGCCTTGCGTACATATCAATGGCACCGCCGTTTAAGTTCATGACAATGGAATCTGCGTTAGCACATACCTTCAGGATCACGTTGTCGATGTGCGCCTTCTCTCCCCAGTATTCCTCAAACTTCTTCATCACGAAGCTCTCTTGAGGCGCATGGGACACAAACTTGTAGGGACCGGTTCCAATGGCCACTGTATCCGGCGTCTTATTAGATGCCGGTATGATGGCGGTATCCATAGCCGCCAGAAAATCTGCATTGGACTCTGCCAAAACAATCTCTATGGTCTTCTCATCCGGTATATTGATACTTGCAATATTAGCAAACGCCGCTACCAAAGGGGCTCCCTCACTGGTATCGGCGCATCTTTCAATCGAATATCTGACATCCTCTACTGTGACCAGGCTCCCGTCGTGGAACTTCACACCCTCTCTCAAGGTAAATGTGTAAGTTTTTTTATCTTCTGACACTTTGTAATCACTGGCTACAGCAGGGTTTAAATTACCATCGCTGTCCGGCTTCACCAGACCTTCAAACATGTTGAAAAATACCTCTTCCGTTCCTGCCGCAACTGCTTTGTGTGGGTCAAGACTGTCCTCTACATCCTGAGGTATTCCAATGGTAATCTGAGATCCGGTACTCTCACCCTGCCTCTTACCTGCACAACCTGACAGTGTAAGGGCCAGTGACAACACAACCATCAGAAGAGCTGATAAAGCTTTTCTTTTCATTGTGTGCTTCCTTTCTCAAATAAATTTACAAATATGATTCTTTCATGTTGTTACGAGCATATTGTAACCTGTTTTTCGAAAAAAAGCAAGATATTGTGACCGTGTTTTGAAAAAAGTACGCGAAGAGGGCCTCTCCCACAGTGGCTGCGCGGAACTTGGCGACATATTTTCATAATATACATATATTAGAATAAGGTATTTTGATGAGGAAAATGGGAATGCGTAAGGTATTGTGGGATATGGAAGTTGGGGAAAGAAGGCGCATTGTGGAAATAGGCTGTAATACTGCTCTGAGAAGGCGGCTTATGGAGCTTGGGTTTGTAAAAGATGG
>JAZRJO010000435.1:0-3241 GCA_045645825.1 Acetatifactor sp.
AAAGGTTGGTTTAAAGCGTAGAGCAGCGAATCTGGATTACACACAAGAAGAGGAATATAATTACTTCCTGTCAGTGCTTTTCCCGGACGAAGAGCTTCGTATTATGGACTACAACAGAGTAGTGAAGGACTTAAACGGGTTGACCGAAGAAGAATTTGTGCAGAAGGTCAGTGAGAAGTTTGCAGTAAAGGAAATAGGCTGTGAGCCTTACATACCGGCAGCAAAGGGAACCTTTGGTATGTATCTTGGTGAGTGTTGGTATGAACTTACTGCAAAAGAGGAGATTTTGAGCGAGGATGCAGTAGATGGATTGGATGTATCTATCCTGCAGAATCATTTACTGAAACCGGTGCTTGGCATTGAAGATCCCAAGACGGACAAGAGGATTGATTTCATAGGAGGCATCAGAGGGCTTAAGGAACTGGAAAGAAGAGTTTCTTTGGATATGAAGGTGGCATTTTCTATGTATCCTACTTCCATTGAAGAATTGTTTGCGGTGGCAGATGATCACAGGCTGATGCCGCCGAAGTCCACCTGGTTTGAGCCAAAGCTGAGAAGCGGCCTGTTCTTGCATGGCCTTGAGTAAGGACATACAAAGCAGCTTTTCCATATATCAGTCTGCTCTGTAACAATCTGCCTGCAGACATATTTCCAGGTCTGCAGGCGTTTTCAATACGCACGTAAGAGGAAGGTATCTGTTAAATAATGCGGACAGACACCCAAGTTGCGTGACGCAACACGCGGATTGGATCATATGAACAATAAACTATACAAAATGATGAACTGGCCTAAAATAGAGGATATTATATATTCAGAGTGTGATGATCCCCATGCACTTCTGGGACCACACTTAAGAGGGAATCAGACATTTGTTCAGGCATATTTCCCGGGAGCTAAAGCAGTAACTATAGAATTCGACCGTCAAAGTCAATTAAAAAGTGTGGAAATGGAGCTTGCAGATGATGAAGGTTTTTTTGCGGCTCTGGTACCGGCCAAAAAGCTTCCTGACTATCATTATCTTGTTACAGCAGGTGATGGCACACAGAGAGCCTTTGGAGATCCATATCGTTTCACTCCGCTGATCACCAAAGAGGATACAGACAAGTTTCAGAATGGTATTCATTATACCATCTATGAAAAGCTTGGTGCCCATCCCTGTCAGATAGATGGGATAAAGGGAACTTATTTTGCTGTATGGGCACCTAATGCCATGCGTGTCAGTGTGGTGGGAGATTTTAACAACTGGGATGGCCGTGTTCACCAGATGAGACGTTTGTGGGATTCCGGTATTTTTGAGTTGTTTATTCCGGGAGTATCAGCCGGGGATCTTTACAAATTTGAGTTAAAAGCCAGGGGAGGTCTTACTTATCTGAAAGCGGATCCTTATGGGAACGCTGCGCAGCTTAGACCGGATACTGCCTCTGTTGTGGCTGATCTGACAGGTTTTACATGGGAAGATCAGGACTTTCTTGAAAAACGTCATCAGTTTCAGCAGGGGAATGTGCCGGTAAGTATTTATGAGATGTATCTGGGCTCCTTTACAGATCCTGCAGAGGGCAGGTATTATGCGAATTACAGAGAATTGGCGGGGGAAGTCATTGAATATGTGAAAAAAATGGGGTATACCCATGTGGAACTGATGCCTGTGATGGAGCATCCCTTTGACGGTTCCTGGGGATATCAGGTCATCGGATATTATGCACCCACAGCCAGATACGGTTCTCCGGAGGATTTTATGTTCTTTGTAAATCAGCTGCATAAGGCGGGGATTGGTGTGATCTTAGACTGGGTGCCGGCACATTTCCCCAGAGATGCACACGGATTATCTAACTTTGACGGAACCTGTCTGTATGAACATTTGGATCCCAGACAAGGGGCCCATCCTCATTGGGGCACATTGATCTATAATTACGGCAGACCTCAGGTGTCCAATTATCTGATTGCCAATGCACTGTTCTGGGTTGAAAAGTTTCACATTGACGGTATCCGTATGGACGCGGTGGCAAGTATGCTGTATCTGGATTATGGCAAAAATGACGGTGAATGGGTTGCCAATATGTATGGCGGCAAAGAGAACCTGGAAGCCATTGAGATGATCAAACACTTGAATTCTATTATGAAAAAGCGCAATCCCGGCGTATTGTCCATTGCGGAAGAAAGCACTGCTTTCCCCATGATCACAGGAGATCTTGACAAAGGCGGTCTTGGTTTCGACCTGAAATGGAACATGGGTTTTATGAATGATTATCTGGGATATATCAAGAGTGATCCCTATTTCAGAAGCTATCATCATAATGAGCTGACATTTAGTATGATCTATACCTACAGCGAGAAATTTATTCTTGTGTACTCCCATGACGAGGTGGTACATGGTAAGGCTACACTGGCAGGGAAGATGCCCGGTGCCACCGCCCGGGACAAGCTGGCAGGGCTTCGGCTGACCTATGCTTATCAGATGACCCATCCCGGCAAAAAGCTTTTGTTTATGGGACAGGATATTGCAGAATTTGATGAATGGAATGAGAACAGACGAGTACAGTGGAATTTATTGGAACAGCCTGAGCATGCCGGCGTGGCCAGACTTATGGCAGATTTAAATCATCTGTATCGTACCAATAAGGCACTGTATGAATTGGATGACCATCCGGATGGATTTCATTGGATGAACTGTATTTCATCTAATGAGTGCTATCTTACCTTTGTGCGTAAAGGTGTAAAAAAAGAAGATATGGTGTTGGTGATTGCCAATTTTGCAGGAATAGAGCAGGAGATTACTACAGGAGTGCCACAAGACGGCAAGTACAAGGAGATTCTCAATACAGATGATCAGAAGTACGGCGGAAGCGGTATTGTGAATAACCGTGTGAAAAGGGCGGAAGACAAAGAGTGTGATGCGTATCCGCAGTCTGTAACCGTAAAAGCAGCACCACAGTCTGTGAGCATTTTGCAGTATATTCCTTATACGGAGGAAGAACTGCAGAAGATAGAGGAACAGCATGTTAAGAAAAAAGCTGCAGCCAATAAGGCGGCAGATAAAAATACAAAAAAGAAAGAGGTAATGTAATATGAATTTATTATTATTAGGATCTGCCGCAAAGGCAACAGATTCAGTGGAACCGATCAAGAATTTTCTGTATGAGCTTCCCGCCAAAGCGCTGGAACTTGGCATCAGGGTGGTACTGGCTTTTTTGGCTTTTTTAGTTGGTGTACAGGTGATTAAACTGATACGTAAGATCATCAG
>JAZRJO010000436.1:0-2701 GCA_045645825.1 Acetatifactor sp.
CTTCCAGCGCTCCGGAATTGTTTGCACAGCCGGATATCGACGGCGGTCTGGTAGGCGGTGCGTCCTTGAAGCCTGATTTTGGCGCTATAGTAAACTACAATAAATAATTTTTGATAACCCCCTCTTTTCCCGAAGTGGTGAATGTTTTTACAACACATTAGGGATAAAGTGGGGGATTTCAATATTTATAAAAAGGAGAATGATTATCATGCTTATTAGTACAAAACCTGATTCAATAGGAAAGAAAGCGGTAATTTACCGCAGCCGTCAACTTACGGAATTTAAATGGACTCCGGTGAGAGATGTTCCGGTTCATACCAGAGAAACAGGTAAAACGAAACTTTGTGCCGGTGAGGAAAAAAAGGGAATGCTCTATTCCTCGACGGAGCCTATCGATAAATTTATTGGCGAAAATATTTCTTTTGAAACATTTCTCTCAGTTATTGCAAATCCGGACAGTGCTCTTTATAACAAAGATATAAATGGGCACAATAACTCATGGGCCTATTTTGGTTTGGTGTGTAATGGTCTTGCACGTTATTCGCTTAACATCAGACGAAGATATTCAACAAAACGATGGCCTGATGTTCCGGGGATGCGAAAAATTGCTGATGAGGGAAGTTATACGGCGGAACAGATAGAACTCTGTGATGTTATTTGTATGAAAAATGTACATGTTGCGCTGATAACCGATATCCTCCGCAATGAATCCGGTGAAATTCTTCAGATTGAGGTTTCAGAAGCAATCCGACCTCTTTGCGTAAGAAGGCAGTTCGATTTGGAAACATTTTTTGAAAAATATAAACATTATGATCTCTGGAGATATGATTTTGTAGATATGGTCCCTATGCCTGATGAGAAGGATGACGATTGTCTGAAACGGGGAGTGCCTGATCTTCCTGCTATTGCAGTGGATTATGGCAATAAAACCAATTACCGTACATATGAAGATGTTGTTATTTCGGTGTTTGCTGAAGAGGAAAACCAAATAGAAATCTACCGCGGTGATCAGTTAATAGAAAAAATCACTGTTTCGGGCAGAGGTAAGGTTTTGCGGAAGTTTGACCGTGGCTATTATACTGTTAAACATATAAATTCCGGCAAAATGGTTGAATTCTGTGTTACAATGCCGCAAATCAGCTATAGTGTCATGGATGGCAGGATTACCGTGAAAGCAGATTCCTGTGACCCTGAAAGTAAAATACTATATATGGATTTTCGTGAAAAAACAAAAAGTGAGCTGGCAAAAGAATTGGGAAAAGACGATGAAAACAAAAAAATAGCGCATTATTCTAATACCTGTGCCTCTCTTTCTAAGATTGAGGAGCTTAGTGAGGAGGAAAAGGAAACAGGTGTATTTACAAGAGATATTCCCAAAGATGCCGCAAACTTTAAGGTTTATTTTGAAAATAAGTACGGCGTATGGACACACACTATGATAAGAATATAGGCAATTGTATATGTAGCATGATGGTAAGAAAATCATAGGAGGAGAGGGATATGATGGTGAAAATGAGAGATTTGGCTGGTCTTATGCAGCGCTTGATAGGGATCATATTCATGGTATTATTCCTGCCGGTTTTATTCTGTGTGTTTTTCATCGGAAACAGAATGGATTATTTTGAAGTCTGTAAGATTACTTGTGTGTTGGATAACGTGCTGATCGCGCTATTTGCAGCAGTTCTCTTTGTAGTGATGCTTGGCATTTATTATTTGTTACGTAAGGCAACTTACAATAAGACAGTTAATTGGTGTGTGAACGGGCTGTTATTAGTCTTTTTTGTCGGGGTTTATTTTCTGGGAGTGGAGATCTCTAAGTGTATCGCATTTTATAGTGGATGGGATGTGAGTTGTCTGACAGGAACGGTATACAACCTATCGGCAGGGACGCCCATTGGCGACGAAGTTTATTATTCCATGTATCCTTATAATGTGCCCATTGTGTATTTCATGCAAAAAGCTTATGACTGGGCAAAGAGTAGCAGTACGTATCCATATAATGCCGAATTTATCTGGATTCAGATGAACAATGCCTTTGTGTCCATTGCCGGGTTTGTGTCCTGTATGACAGTAAAGCGGCTGACGAAGCATGTATTGCCCACCTTTGTTGTGCTTGGACTGTATGTGGCGTGTGTGGTATTCAGCCCCTGGAAAATCATACCCTATACGGATATGATGGCCATTGCATTTCCCATTCTCTGCATCTGCCTGTATCTTTATTCTGTCACAAGCAGTGGCAAAGTGGGCAGGTACATATACTTTGCATTGGCATGTCTGACGGCAACAATGGGTGCGTTGATCAAGTCTTCGGTATACATTATGCTGGTTGCTATTGTGCTGACTGAGCTGGTCAAGCTGTTGAAAGACATGAAAGGACTGTGGAAAGAAATATTGATCAAGTGTGCGGTCATTGTAATCTGTGTATTGGCTGCCGGGGGAGTGAAAAATTATACCCATGAGAAGACCGGTTTTACGCCGAATAAGGAGATTTCAGCAACGCTCCATCATTTCTTCCTGATGGGGCTGAACGAGGAGACTACGGGCGGGCATTATTCCGGTGATGTGGCGATTTTTGGGCAGTATGCCACCGGTAAGGAACGTAATCAGGCAGAACTGCAGCTGGCCTTTGAACGCATTAAGGAAAGAGGCGTGATCGGGTATCCTTATTTTCTGTTAAGAAAGCTGACCATGGTATTCAATG
>JAZRJO010000437.1:0-2319 GCA_045645825.1 Acetatifactor sp.
AGTCTGATCATTAATTTTGCTACCATGGTGTGCCTGGGCTTTTCCAATGGAGGACAGGTGTTGGTGGCCCAGGCCCTGCGGGCACGAAAACGCAAACAAATGAGTGAGATCATAGGTACCTTGTTTAGTCTGATCGTGATCATTGCGTTGGTATTGTCTGCCGGATTTTTGATCGGGCGCAAGTGGATCCTTCAGGTGATGAACATACCGGAGGAATCTTATGTTATGGCCATGGAGTACCTGGTGATCTGTGGTATTGGACTGATCTTTACTGCCGGGTATAATATGGTATCGGCAGTTTTGCGTGGAATGGGAGATTCTAAGCGGCCATTTTTGTTTATTGGTATTGCTTCGGTGGTGAATCTGGTGCTGGATATTTTGTTTACAGGTATCTGGAACTGGGGTGTTGCAGGAGCAGCTTGGGCTACCATCATCGGCCAGGCGGTTTCCTTTGTGTTCTCGCTGTATTACCTTTATAAGAATAGAGAGGCCTTTGGATTTGATTTTCAGAAGGAAAGTTTCCGCATCAAGAAGAAGTATGCAGGGATGATCGCATCTTTGGGCACCCCTATGGCCATTCAGTCCGGGTGCATTAATCTGTCCATGATGTTTGTAAATTCCTTGGTGAATGATGTGGGTGTGGTCGCCTCAGCTACCTTTGGTGTGGGCGTGAGGATTGATGATATTGTCAATAAGATTTCTCAGGGAATTCAGTATGCCGCCATGCCCATGATCAGCCAGAATATTGGTGCAGGACATAAGAAACGGGCAAAAGAGGTAGTGTGGTATGCCTGGGGGTATGCGGCTTTATTGACGGTAATATTTATGGTAATTTACCTATGCTGTGGAAAGCTATTGTTTATGCTGTTTTCCGATGATGTGCTGGTGCATGAAATGTCCGGTACATTTATCAGAGCAATCTTGTGGATGTTCCCGGCCATGGCCATCATGCGGGGAAGTAATGCTTTTGTGCAGGGAATCGGGAATGCCAAGCTTAGCATGGTGCTTTCCCTGCTGGATGGAGTGGTACTTCGGATAGGACTCAGCTGGTTATTCGGGATTGTGCTGGACTGGGGATTTTATGGATTTGTGCTGGGATATGGACTTGCACCTTACGGATGCGGTGTGCCGGGACTGATCTATTTCCTGTCAGGAAGATGGCAGAAGCGGAGAACCTTAGCGGAGGATATTTGAGTGTTTGTAGCGTAAAGTAAGAAAGGCAAGTGATTTTATGGAATTAAAAGAAGCATTATTAAAAAGAAGAAGTGTCAGAAAATTTACGGAAGAACCGGTTTCGCATGAAATGATAGAAGAACTACTCCATGCAGCCATGAGCGGCCCCAGCGCCTGTAACAGAAAACCCTGGGAATTTTATGTAGTAACCAATGAGCAGATTTTAGAGGAATTAAAGACTGCCTCCAAGTTTACAAAAATTTCTGCAAAGCTTGCCATCGTAGTCTGCGGAAACTTATCCCGCGCACTCCCAATGCACCTGGCAGACTACTGGATTCAGGATTGCAGTGCGGCCACCGAAAATATACTCCTCAGAGCCACAGATTTAGCCCTCGGCGCAGTATGGTGCGGCATTCATCCCCAAAAACGTGCAGAGGAAAAAGTGCGCAAAGCATTGGGAATCTCCGAAAAACAAATCCCACTAAACATCATCTACATCGGGCATCCAGCCGAGGAACCCGAAGCGAGGGATCAATATGAAGAAAAAAGAGTACACTATATTTAACAAAAACAAGCTCCTCTTTGCCATACTGTGGATCATCATATATGTCATATCTTTAAGCGTGGCCGACAACATTTCAGAACTTCTGGGCGTCCGGAAGTTGGTTACGACAATTGTCAGTGCCTTGCTGGCCGCAATCCTGATTATCTGGATGAAAAAGAACCATTTATTCCGTGAATACGGCCTATGTCGATCCACAATCCCGCCCCGCCGTTTGCTATATTACATCCCCCTTGTAATCATAGCATCCATCAACCTATGGTTCGGCGTCGCCCTCAACCTCACTTTTGCAGAGACTTTCTTCTATATTATAAGCATGCTTTTCGTAGGCTTCCTGGAAGAACTCATCTTCCGCGGCCTCCTTTTCAAAGCCATGCTCAAAGACGGCACCAAATCAGCCATCATCATATCCAGCGTCACCTTCGGCCTCGGCCACATCGTAAACCTCATAAACGGCAGCGGCATGAACCTCCTTTCCAACCTGTTACAGGTTACATACGCCATAGCCATAGGATTTTTATTCACAATCCTCTTTTATAAAAGTAAAACCCTGTGGCCTTGTATCATTACCCACAGTATAGTAA
>JAZRJO010000438.1:0-2233 GCA_045645825.1 Acetatifactor sp.
CGCCAAGACCTACGGCCATAGCAGTGGACTCGATCACAGCAAGAGCAACAGTTAAATAACGAGTATACTCATTGAGCTTCTGTCTTCCTTCTTCACCCTCTTTCTGCATTTCCTCTAATTTCGGAATTGCAATTGTAAGAAGCTGAATGATAATGGAAGATGTGATATACGGGCTTACACTCAGTGCAAACAGGGACATGGACGCGAAAGAACCGCCAGTGATAGCGTTCACGAAGCCCATACCGGAAGCATCAAGTGCCTCAAAAAAACCTGCCAGATATGCTGAGTCAACGCCCGGAATCGGAAGGTTGGAACCAAACCGAATTAACACGAGCATTAAAAAGGTATAAAGAAGTCTCTTACGGACTTCTTCAACCTTTAAAGCTCTCTGTAAAGCTTTTAACATATTAGATCACCTCGCAGGTACCGCCTAATGCTTCAATTTTTGCTTTTGCAGCCTCACTGAATGCGTTAGCCTTAACGTTAAGTTTCTTTGTTAACTCACCGTTACCAAGGATCTTAACTGTATCCTGCGCGTTTTTAACGATACCAGCCTCAACTAAGCAGTTGATGCATACTGTGGAATCGTTTTCGAATCTCTCAAGAGCGGAAACATTAACACCGATCATTTCAACACGGTTCATGTTCTTGAAGCCTCTCTTCGGGAGACGTCTATATAACGGCATCTGACCACCTTCAAAGCCCGGTCTTGTAGCACCAGAACGTGCTTTCTGACCCTTGTGGCCGTAACCAGCTGTTTTACCATTACCAGAAGCGTGGCCGCGGCCTCTTCTGAAATTATCGCTATGTTTGGAACCTTCAGCAGGACGTAAATTGGATAAATTCATCTCTGCACCTCCTTACTTTCTATCAGAATTAGATTTCTTCAACTTTAACCAGGTGTCTAACACTCTGGATCATGCCTCTAACTGCACCGTTGTCCGGCATTTCAACTGTTTTGTGTAATTTCTTTAAGCCAAGTGCTTCAACAGTTGCTCTCTGCTTCGGAACAGCACCAATCGGGGATTTTACTAATGTGATTAATAATTTCTCTGCCATTTTTATATCCTCCTAATTAGCAAACAACTTCTTCAACAGATTTGCCACGGTTCTTAGCAACCTGCTCCGGTGTCTTTAAGTTCTTAAGACCTTCGATTGTTGCAAGAACTACGTTTGTCTTGTTGTTGGAGCCTAAAGATTTTGTACGGATATTCTTAATACCAGCAAGCTCTACTACGGAACGAACCGGGCCGCCTGCGATGATACCAGTACCTTCCGGTGCTCTCTTGAGAAGTACGGAAGAGCTTCCGAACTCACCAAGGAAGTCATGCGGGATACTATGATTCTCATCCATCGGAATTGCTACCATGTTCTTGATAGCTGCTTCTTTACCTTTACGGATTGCTTCCGGAACCTCAGCTGCTTTGCCGAGACCAGCGCCTACATGGCCATTGCCGTCGCCTACTACTACCAGAGCGGAAAATCTCATGGTACGTCCACCTTTTACAGTCTTGGATACGCGTTTGATGGCAACTACTCTGTCATTTAACTCAAACTGACTTGCATCAATGATTGTACGTTTCATGCTGTATTCTCCTCTCTATTAGAATTCCAGACCAGCTTCACGAGCTGCATCTGCTAAAGCCTGAATCTTACCCTGATAGATGAAACCGCCGCGATCGAAAACTACAGCTGTGATGCCTTTTTCGATTGCTCTCTTTGCGATTACAGTTCCAACGTATGCAGCTGCATCAACTGTATCAGTATTCTCTAACTCAGCTTTGATCTCTTTCTCAAGAGTGGAAGCTGCAACTAAAGTATGACCGATGGAATCGTCGATGATCTGAGCATACATATGATTATTACTTCTGAACACTGCTAAACGCGGTCTCTCTGCTGTACCAGCAAAGCGGTTGCGTAATCTATAGTGTTTTTTTCTGCGGATTTCGCTTCTAGACTGCTTACTAACCATTTTTTTACACTCTCCTTAAATTACTTTTTACCTGTCTTACCAACTTTACGTCTGATAACCTCATCAGCATATTTGATACCTTTGCCCTTATACGGCTCCGGCTCTCTCTTGCTTCTGATCTCAGCTGCAAACTGACCAACTTTTTCTTTATCGATACCTCTTACGAAGATGATATTCTGACCTTCCATAACAGTCTCGATACCTTCCGGATCGATCATCTCTACCGGATGGGAGTAACCAAGGTTGAGTGTTAACTTGTTA
>JAZRJO010000439.1:0-4256 GCA_045645825.1 Acetatifactor sp.
GTTAGAGTTACTTAGAGCCCCCAAGGGAGCAAAATAGAAGTGTTAAAGCCCCGGAACACAACATGTCTGAGCGCGAAGCGCGAGTTTTGTGTTCCCGGGCTTTGCCCTTAACTTCTATTTTGCTTCCTTGGCGACTCTTAGTAACTCTTACAGCCTTGCAACTGCAAAATGCCCGGCGTCCCCTGCCATCCTAAGACAATCTGCTTGCCTGCTGTCACCGGCCCACCATGAAACGGTCGCCGCAAACCCAGACCAAGCAGCAAACCCAATTTGGGAGGATATTAAGATGCGATTCAATTTCGAGGAAGAACTCAAAAAGCTCCCGGGAAAACCGGGAGTATATATCATGCGCGACGCAGGTGACACCATCCTCTATGTAGGCAAAGCGGTCAACCTGCATAACCGAGTGCGCTCTTATTTTCGGGAAAATATCGGCAGAGGCCCTGCCATCGACAAAATGGTAAGCCTCATTTCCCGTTTTGAATACATCGTAACTGACTCAGAGCTGGAAGCTCTGGTACTGGAGAATAACTTGATCAAGGAGCATTCTCCCAAGTATAACACGCTGTTAAAGGACGACAAGACCTACCCCTACATCAAGGTGACAGTAGGCGAAGATTACCCGCGCATTCTGTTTGCCAGGCAGATGAAAAAGGATAAGTCCAAGTATTATGGCCCCTATACCAGTGCTGCAGCGGTAAAGGATACCATTGAACTTTTAAATAAATTATTTCAGCTGCGCACTTGCAATCGTTGTCTGCCGAGAGATGTGGGAAATGACCGTCCATGCCTAAATTATCACATTAAACAATGTCTTGCGCCCTGTCAGGGATATGTCAGTAAAGAAGAATATCGCAAACAAGTGGCAGGTGCATTGGAATTTTTAAATGGCAACTATAATATGATATTAAAGGACCTGGAGGACAAGATGAAGGCGGCAGCTCAGGCCCTGGAGTTCGAAGAGGCGGCCACCTATCGCGATCTGTATAACAGTGTGAAGCAGGTGTCTCAGAAACAGAAGATCACAGACAGTGATCTGGACGATAAGGATGTGATCGCACTGTACCGGGACGAGGAGGAAGCGGTGGTACAGGTATTCTTCGTGCGGGATGGCAAGCTCATTGGCAGAGAGCATTATTACATGACCCATGTGTCAGGTAATACCAAGGGAGAGATTTTGGGAAACTTTGTAAAACAGTTCTATGCGGGGACTCCTTTTATACCCAGAGAGCTGATGCTGCAGACCGAGATCGAGGACATGGAGCTTTTGGAGAAGTGGCTCAGTCAGCGGCGCGGCTCCAGGACTTATATCCGGGTGCCCAAGATCGGCAATAAGGAGAAGTTGGTGGAGTTGGCTGCCCAGAATGCCAAGCTGGTATTAAATCAGGACCGTGAGAAGCTCAAGCGGGAGGAAGGCAGGACCATCGGTGCGGTGAAGGAAATCGCAGCACTTCTTGGCATTCCCTGCGCAGACCGCATGGAGGCTTTCGATATTTCCAATATCAGCGGCTTTGCCAATGTGGGCTCCATGGTGGTATTTGAGAAGGGAAAGCCCAAGCGAAGCGATTACAGGAAGTTTCGCATTAAGACTGTGTCGGGGCCTGATGATTATGCCTGCATGAAGGAGGTGCTGACCAGGCGTCTGACCCACGGTATGGAGGAAAGTAAGGAGCTGGCAGAGAAAGAGTTAGATCAGGAATACGGAAGTTTTACCAAATTCCCTGATCTGCTTTTAATGGACGGCGGAAGAGGACAGGTGAATATTGCCCTGGAGGTATTAAAGGAGCTTGGCATTCAGATACCGGTCTGTGGTATGGTGAAGGATGATGACCATCGTACAAGAGGTCTGTATTTTAATAATGTGGAGGTGCCTATTGATACCAGATCTGAGGGTTTTAAATTGATTACCAGGATTCAGGATGAAGCACATAGATTTGCCATCGAATATCATCGTTCTCTGAGAAGCAAATCTCAGGTAAAGTCTGTGCTGGATGAGATTCCCGGTATCGGTCCTGCCAGACGTAAAGCCTTGATGCGGCATTTTGCATCTATCGAGGAGATTCAGAAAGCAGAAGTGGAGACATTACTGGAGGTTCCTGAAATTCCCAGGCAGGCGGCGGAAGAGATCTATCGTTTCTTCCATAAAAATCATTGAACACTTTCCGCTGGTGTGATAAAATGAAAGACACAGGTATTGTTGCACAAGGAGATAATTATGGCAAGTATCAGTCTGAGAAAAGTAATTGAAAAGATGAAACTGGAAAATCTCACACCGAATGTAGATATCACAGGGATCAGAATCACACAGTCGGACATTAACAGGCCGGCTCTGCAGATGACGGGGTATTTTGAGCATTTTGATTCGGCGCGTCTGCAGGTGATCGGATTCGTGGAATATACATATATGGAGAGAATGGATGATACCCGTAAGCGAGAAGTCTACGAAGAGTTGATGGCTTATGATATTCCCTGTATTGTATTTTGCCGCGAACTGTTGCCGGACCCGATCTTTTTGGAGGTGGCAAATGCCCAGAGGATCCCCGTTCTGTCAACCAAGGCATCAACATCTGCTTTTACTGCAGAGATCATTCGTTGGCTGAATGTAAGACTGGCGCCTTGTATCTCAGTGCATGGTGTGCTGGTGGATGTATATGGTGAAGGTGTACTGATCACCGGTGAAAGCGGTATCGGTAAGTCTGAAGCCGCACTGGAGCTGATCAAGAGAGGACACCGTCTGGTGACAGATGATGTGGTAGAGTTACGCAAAGTGAGTGATGAGACCTTGGTAGGAAGTGCTCCGGATATCACCAAGCACTTTATTGAGCTTCGTGGTATCGGTATCGTAGATGTGAAATCTCTGTTTGGTACTATGGCGGTAAAGGATACCCAGCAGGTGGATCTGGTGATCCGTCTGGAGGAGTGGGACAAGGATAAGGAATATGACCGTATCGGTCTGGAAGAAAATTATATTGAATATCTGGGGAACAGGGTTGTGTGTCACAACATTCCTGTCCGCCCGGGACGTAATCTGGCGCTGATATGTGAATCGGCAGCCATCAACCATCGCCAGAAGAAGATGGGATACAATGCAGCGCAGGAGCTGTATGCAAGGGTGCAGAACTCTTTGGCACGCAGACGAGATGAGGATGATGATTAGTGGAGTGATAAGGGAGATCGAAGTCATGAACAAATATGCGTTTGGAGTAGATATTGGAGGGACTACGATTAAGCTGGGCCTATTTGATGGAGAAGGGAATATACTGGATAAGTGGGAGATTTTCACCAATAAGAGTGTTGCCGGGGCTGAGATTCTGCCGGATGTAGCCGCAGCCATTGGGGCAAAGCTACAAGAGAAGGGGATTGATAAGAGTGAAGTGGCAGGCGTGGGAGTAGGGGTTCCCGGTCCTGTAGACAGTAAGGGGATCATTTACGGCGCCGATAATTTGGGTTGGGGAGTTTTTAATGTGGCTGAGACTTTAAGCAGTCTCATAAGTTTGCCGGTGAAGGTAGGTAATGATGCAAACGTTGCTGCCTTTGGTGAAATGTGGAAGGGCGGCGGTGAAGGCTATAACAATCTGGTAATGGTTACTCTCGGTACCGGTGGGGGCGGTGGAATTATTGTAGGAGGCAATATTGTGTCCGGATACACCGGCGGCGGTGGAGAAGTGGGTCATATTCATATAGAGGACGGGGAAGAAGAACCTTGTGGGTGTGGCAATCATGGGTGTCTGGAGCAGTATGCTTCTGCTACGGGTATCGTGCGTCTGGCTAAGAGAAGACTGATGAAGGATGATGCCCCCAGCAGACTGCGTGGCCGGAAGCTTTCTGCTAAGT
Organism: Acetatifactor sp.; assembly: GCA_045645825.1. Taxonomy (GTDB): domain Bacteria; phylum Bacillota; class Clostridia; order Lachnospirales; family Lachnospiraceae; genus Acetatifactor. The sequence continues at coordinate 3,835 of JAZRJO010000439.1, forward strand.
CCGTATTTGATGCTGTGAAAGCAGGGGATGAAGTGGCTATGGAAATCGCTGATGAGTTCGGAAGATATCTGGGTAAAGGATTGGCGGTTATTGCTTCGGTGGTAAATCCGGAGGTTTTTGTGATCGGCGGCGGTGTGTCGAAGGCAGGAGAAATCTTGTTTGACTATATCCGTCCACATTTCCTGAAGTATGCATACCGTGTGTGCAGAGATACCAAGTTTGTGCTGGCTACCCTGGCAAATGATGCAGGAATCTGTGGCGCAGCAGGCCTGATTTTAAAAAAGATAAGTGATGAAGGGTGAAAACATGATCAGTAAAGCCGTAATGGAAGCCTTAATGGATATTCTACGAAAGGAAAATATTCACATAGAGGAACCCCTGGCTGCCCACACCACCTTTCGTGTGGGAGGCCCGGCGGATTG
>JAZRJO010000440.1:0-2842 GCA_045645825.1 Acetatifactor sp.
ATAAGTTGCTGCTGTACACATCTTCTGCACCTCTTTCTATGGCTTTTCGTATATTATGTACTCTAATGAATATTTTAACACTTATCGCTTCCTTTTCAAGAAAAAATCACAAAAAATGTGTTCGCCTCCGCACGGGCTGCCGCCTCAGATTTCCTTCAGTTCCTTACTTTCCGCATAATATCGATAGATCCGATTGGTCAACATCTCTTCTCTGGGGAACACATCATTAATATCATGAATGGATTCCCGCATGACATCGGGACATTGATTCTCCACAGGATGTACGATCACTTCATGAATACTTGTAAAACCCACCAGATAATCTCCTCCTAAAAGCTTTGAAATCTCCTCCTGTACCCCGGGATAAAATATTGCTACGGCACCATTGATATTCTTTGTGGTGGTAAGTCTATAACCCAGAATTCCTTCTAACTCATTATCAGCATTCACGTGAAAAGCAGTCACATCTTCGGAAATCTCACCCGGCATAAACACACCCTCTTGCCACAAATGCTTTCTCCTCAAATCTGTACAATAGTAGAGCCTTGGTGGCATTGTTTTAAAAGTATTATGAAGCGCATTTGTCATCAGCAAATCATCCGAAACCTCCCATTCTTCTATAAGCCCGCGATTGATCTTCATAGTAACATAATCTTCATCCTCGTCAGATACCACACCATACAATGTCAACGCAATATCTCCATAACGCCAGTAAATGCAATTCTCCAGCTCATATTTATTGCGGTCATAATTAATGGGCCTGATGATCAGCCGATGTTTACACAGTTCATATCCATCTCCTTCCAAGTGAAGCCACTCCAGACTTTGTCCTGCGTTCTGAATTTTCGTCAATAATTCCGGTAAGATGCCTGCCCATCCATGTGTCTTAAACTTATCGTAATACTCTCTTACACTCCAGTTCATCATACTTCGAATATTGCCCTCGCCCCACACCACATGGATGTAATCAGCGCGTACAATATTGCTCTCCTTTCCGTAAGTCACCTTATTAATGTAGCGTATCATACTGAGCATCTGGCTTTCGCCTGTGGTAAAGCCTCTTTCCAGAAGCATTACCTTTTTGCCCTTTACCATATCCTGTTGCATAATAATGCGAAATAATTCGCTTTTAAAATCCTGGTAAGTCATATAACTTCTCCTTCGCCTTTTATAATTTTCTCTGCTGTATTGTACAGCACTGATATCATTTGGAAAAATTTGAGATTCTCAAGACGCCCCGAATAATACATATGTAATATCCTTATTTATTATTTTCCCTCCTTTCCTACACTTATTTTCTTTCATTCTTTAAAACATCCGGGGAAATTCAGCCGATCCGGCCGTTCTGATAGTAAGATATTAAATTAACAGCTGTTAATTTAAAGTATAACACAAAAATATTTTTTTGTCATTCAACAATTTGTTGAATGGCAGATTCAAAATAATATGTTATAATAATAACTTGATTATTTTTTCTGCATTCTCATCCAATACAGCAGAATCCGTTTTCCATGGGGCGGCAACAGATCATTTGACAGAATCTGATTGGCCTGCTCCATACGTTCACTATTGATCAGATCATCTACCCGCTCCCCCAAATATCTGCTGAGTGCCCATAAATTATCCACATTAGGCAGACGCTGACCACTGAACCATAAGTAAATCCCCTGTGTCGATCCCATGTGAAGATAATCCTTAAGTTCTATGGTGGAAATATTCTGTACATCACAGAGTTCTTTAAGTTTGGCACCAATCTTCACCGGGTCAGTGACCGGGTACTGTGTTTTATTACATTTATCCTGCATGATTCTCCTTCAATTCACATACATCAATATAATACATTCATTTACACATTCCGGGTATAGCGACACCCCGGAAAACTACTGCATCCGTAAAACTCTCCGTATCGCCCCTTTCTCTTTATAAGCTCGCTTCCGCAAACAGGACACATCAGTTCCGTCTGCTTTGGCTGCAAACCTGCTCCGATCATTTTTCCCATTTGTTCGTATATCTGCTGATTCATTCGACAATCGTTCAACGCTCTATGAGCACCGTCTGTGGCAATCCGAAAATGCTCTGCCACATCTCCTAGCGTATGATGCGCAAGCTGCGGCAGGCACTGCCTGGCCATGTAAAGTGTATCCACATAGTCATTGCGCAGTTCTTTTCCCAACAGCACCAAAGCCGCATCATAGACAAAATTCGTATCAAACGTATGGATATTGTGCCCCACCAAAATGTCATTTCCTATAAATTCCAGAAACTGCACCATAACCTCTGACAGTTTAGGAGCCCCAGCCACCATGGCATCCGTGATCCCATTCACCGCAGTGGCCCCTGCCGGAATATGTCTGCCCGGATTCACAAGGGTAGAAAATTCTTTAACCACCTCTCCGTTTACAACCTTGATACCGGAGATCTCAATAATGGTATCGTGCTGTATACTGATTCCTGTGGTTTCCAGGTCAAATACTACATAATTGGGGACGTACCCATTCAGCCTTTTTCCTTTGTTCCTAATAATAGCCATAGCTTCCTCTGTTGAGCGGAGGGTAGAGGCAAGTTACTGGTTACAGGGTTCCTAGTGACGCCGATGCGCGGAGCAGTTGTTCGGACATCGGCTGTTACCAGCAATCGCAAGCAGTAATGCTTCTATGATCCGCTAATAAATGAATCCTGTTTTATAGGATGGTTTTAGTGTAACATGATTATTTAACAAATACTTATTTTTTGCATCAATTAACTAATTGTAATAGATACATTGGTTACATTTTTGCCATGTAACAAGGCATGAATAGATGGCTGCAAGTTCAGCCCGGGTGGGCAGGTGTGCAAATGGAGA
>JAZRJO010000441.1:0-5706 GCA_045645825.1 Acetatifactor sp.
ATAAGTTCCTTATGGGATCCCTGCTCCAACAGCCTGCCTTTCTCAAATACGAATATCATCTCGCACACTGCTGCAGAGGATAGTCGGTGTGAAACTATGACAGACAGTTTATTATCTCCCTTACACAGCCTGGTAATGGTCTCAAACATTTTATATTCCGCAATGGGATCCAACGCACTGGATGGCTCGTCCAGTATCACCACCGGTGCCTGACTGACAAAGGCACGGGCAATGGCAATCTTTTGTCGTTCTCCTCCTGAAAGTTCCACCCCTTCGTTATCAAATTCTCTGGTCAGTAATGTGTTTTCCTTGTATTTCAGTGTCCGGACTTTATCATATACGTCACTGTTTTTCAGGGCAGTAACAGCCGCCTCTGTGTCTGTGCTATCCGCTGTTTCCCGCAAAAGTACATTTTCCAATACCGTGGCGGCAAACAGCGCAAAATCCTGAAAAGCCGCACCGATCATTCTGCGATATTTCTTTATATCATATTGTCGGATGTCCACACCGTTTAACAGGACCTCTCCTTCGGTGGGATCATAAAACCGAAGGATCAGCTTGATCAATGTAGATTTACCACTTCCATTGATTCCTACCAAGGCATGCCTTGCCCCCCTCGTAAAGGTCAGGCTGATATTCTGTAGTGCGTAGCTTTCCTGACCGGGATAACGAAAGGATACATTGCGAAATTCAATGGTTTCTACCTGTTCCGGCGGAAGTTTCCCACCTGCAGACTCATCAATTTTAGGCACATAATCAAAGAACTGCCTCATATTATCAATGAAAAACGCATTGGAAAAAATCTCCGTGAATGCAGTCTCAAAATCATTTAGCATCCAGGAAACACTGACAATGGCATTGACCAACACCACCAGCTCACTCAGCGAAATCTTTCCGGTAATAGCCAGAACGGCAGCACATACCCACATTCCTTCAAAACCCAGCACGTACATCAGCATGGCTTTTATCAGATTTAACGCAGATCGTTTAAAGGCATACTTACGAGCCACCTCAATGGTTTCCTCCATTGCAATGGTATAAATATTACGCAAAATGCAGAAGACATTTGTTAGACGCAATTCCCCGGAATATTTCCTGAAATATACCACCCGATCCACATAATCCATTTGGCGCTTTGCAGGAACACACTCCTGGCCCATGTCATATATAACCTTACCCAGCTTTTTCCCCACATAAAGGTTCCCCACAAGAGGCAATGCCACAAAGACAAGAGCCCACGGCGTGATATTGCACATGGTCCAGATAACAAACACTGAAGATAGGAAGGCAGATATAACCTTTGCGCAATTATCCAGAACCGACTTGGTCCTGTCACTTGACTCAACTGCAGCTTTTGTATATGTATTGTAAAATTCCGGGTTCTCATAACAGGAGAGATCCACTGTTTGCGCCTTTTGAAACAGTCTGCTATTCAATTGATAATGTATCCGGATATCGGTCTGAGGAACAAAGCAATTCTGATACCAGGAATTAAAGATCTTTGTTGCCAAACTTAATCCTGCTGCAAACCAGATGAACACTACTACTTCTTCAAAGCTGCGCATATTCTCTTCAGCTCCAAACAAATACTGCATAAAGATCACAGAATAAAAAGTCCACATGGAAAAGTCAAGTAAAACATTCAGAAAATTCAGAATGATTCTGGATGGACAGATTTTCCATATCAGACGTAAAAAATATAAGTTATTTTTGAAAGTAGATATTTTCCCCTTCTTCATTACCTTTACCCCTCGTACGTTTTTGGATATGATAACACAGATGACTATATTTGTAAATAAAAATTGCAAAGCCCCTGTAGATGTATCCGCTGTTACCCTTATCTACTTTATTTGATGTATACTGCAAGCTGTTTTCTTACTTTGTTTTTTCTCCCTGTTTGTTGAGGGTCACTATAATAGCAGCCGTAAGCACCATGGCGATACCAATACTGTTTTTCAGGCTAACCTGCTCCCCAAGGAACAAGACTCCGGCAATCGCACAGACAATCGGCTCTATCGATCCTAAAATAGACGTATTCACAGAACCGATATGTCTGATCGCCAATGTCAGGAAGAAACTGGCAAGTATTGTGCATGCTCCGCTCAGCAGCAATCCGCAGAAAGATTGGATCGACATAGAGAATGTCATCTGATTGGTCAGAAGGACATAGCCGAGCAAAAGGATCGCTGCTACGAAGGTTTTTAACGTAACAAATACCGTGGTGTCCATCGTTGCCAATTTCTCGTGTTCTATCCACAGAAAGTAGACTGCATACGCAAATGCGGATCCTATTGCCAATATGATTCCGATGGACGAACCATCGGAGGACACGCTGCCACCGCTCAAAAGCATCACACCCAGCAGGGAAAGGATCATTGCCACAACGCTTTGTTTCGTACAACGAAAACGAAAGAACAAAGCACTTAAAACCATAGTAAATAAAGGAAAGGTATAGTGCAAAGAAACGCCAATGCCGGTGGGAATATAATTATAGGATTCGTAGAGGAGAATGAGTGTGGCAACATATGTAAGCGAACAGACCGGAAGTTTCCAGCAAAAATGTCGGGGGATCTGTACCTTTTTGATCTTAGGTACCGCAAAAGGCAATAAAATAAGTGATGACGCTGCCAACTTGATAAAGAGTGCTGTTGCGCGAGGAATAGGCTCCTGAATAAGAACTCTTTGAAATATAATGGGAACGATACCGCAGATTACACCGGTGGCCACTGCATAAAAATAACCAATATTGATACGTATACGACGCATAGATAAAACCTCACTTTCGTTGAAATAAGTAATTGCACTGCACTTGTCCACCATTTTATTCCTTTACTATAAAAAAAACAACATGTTGTCCTGTCTGCTCATGCTCCTATATTCACTATCAATTGACAATGATCGCAACCAAAACGCTGCCCAAAATGATCACCATTACCTCCGTTGACAATAAAAGAAAGCCCAGAAAGTGGCTTTCAGGAGAACTTTTCCAAACATGCATAAACAGGGAAGCATTTTCAATATGGTGGCAGGGCAGAAGTGGCGTCACGAGAAAATGCAAAATATAGGAGTATTTTTTGGGGGAGATTTCTATTCCCTGTAAACTGAAATTGTGATACAATAATAATGACCCCAAATGTATTTTTGGAAAACTGGAGGCGCGTATGGGTAAACTGCAAATTATATGGAGCGGAGAAACGGAACTCCCCGCCGGTTGGGCGTTGCAGCCCCACTCTCATGATTTCTTTCATCTGGCCTATGTTCACAAGGGTCAGCTCATTTTTCGTGCCGACGGTCTGGACTACCCTCTCACAGAGGGTTCCCTGATCCTTCTTCCTCCCGGTGTGGTTCATGCCGTGCCCAAAGACGCCCACAATCTCTGCACACAGTATGAGGTCATGTTCCGTATACTGGATCCGGAGCTGCAATGTTCTTTCGACACAAAAAAGGTTCTCGTATTGTACGGTGTCTCTCATTTGGAAAACCTTTTTTTCTATATCTGTAGGCACTACGAGAACATTGATTCATTGTGCACCTGCTGTGTCGATTCTTTTTTGTGCACAATCCTGTTTTCCATTCTGACGGGTAAGCCAGGTCCCGGGGACGAGTCCGCCAGGTATGTTGATTCCAGTCGGTATTCTCCGTTAGTCCGGAGCATTCTTTGCCATGTGGAAAAAGACAGTGACAGAAAATACGATCTTTCGAGCCTTGCACTTTCTTTGGGTTTCAATAAAAACTATCTGTGCACCGCCTTTCGTCGTGAAACCGGCATTACCATATCAGAGTATATCAACTATCACAGAATCCGTAAAATGTTGATCACACTGCAATATAACGGCTACAACAAGGATTTTCCCATTCATGAGTTGGCGGATCAATTCGGATATGTGAACGCATCCTATTTTAACCGCGTGTTTAAAAAATACACGGGAATGACGCCGACAGAATTCATGGACGCCTTTTCAAAGGACTCTGACGGCCCGAAACAATCTGCGTTTCAAAAATACTATAACGAATATCTGGATCTGAAGCGTTACCCCGTCAAAGAGTCTCTGGAATATATGCGGGGATTGAAAGCTGCGGGGGAGGAAAGCAGATTTTCGCACAACGAAACACAGTTGCCAACAGTGCCTTAAGTATTATACAGGAACAAAAGGGTTCCTTAGTATAAAAAATAAAAAGAAAGAAGGAAAAAGTTATGAAATTTGTTAATCAAAAGAAATACCCCTATTGGCTTTACAATACCAGAACGGGTTTAAGCGGGGAAGAGGCAGAACATGGACGTACCACTACCATAAGCAGTTCGGGTTGTGGGTTGTGTTCTGCGGTAATGGTGGCATCAAGATTAATCCCGAATTGCGATTTTAGTTTGGAGGATGCTGTAAATCTTTCTTATGAAAGTAGAGCGAATGGCGGTAGAGGAACTACCTACAAAAACGCCTTTGCACCGGCTTTTGCAGAAAAGTGCGGGTTGGATTTAGAAATGACAAATGATCCTGAGCGCTTGCGTTATTGCCTTAGAACCGGTGGTGCCGCTGTGCTTCATGTAAAGGGAGACAGAGATGGTTATGTTGGTGTGCTTAGTTGCGGAGGACATTATGTAGTAGCCATTTCTGAAGAGCGCGATGGACGTATTGCAATCCTTGATCCTTCATTCAGAGAAGACAAATATGAGAGAGAAGGATGCCAGGGGAAAGTGGAGATTCAGAAGGGTGTAATTGCTCTTTGTGATATGCAGGTAATAATAGAGGATACTGCTCCGGCAGACCCTAGTTTTTATCTGTTTTGGAGAAAATAGGTTTTCTTAGTTGAGATGAAGACTGTTTTAGCTTGGAGGGAAATATGTACATAATAGCTCAAATTGTGGGTATTCTTGCTGTGGCAACATTTCTTCTGAGCTATCAACTAAAAAAGAGAAAAAATATAATTTTAGTGAATGCAATATCAAGTTTTTTGTATGTGCTCCAATATATACTGTTAGGAGCATTCGAAGGGGCTGTAGTTGATATTTTGTCAGCAGTTTCAACCATTGCTGCACATAATAAAGACAAGAAATTTATTGATAAACATACTAAAATTATTGTTATCTTTTTGAATCTGTTGATCTTTACTGCAGGGCTTGTTCTATACAAAAATATATTCAGTTTGTTTCCTATTGCGGGCGCCATACTTCAAACGAGTGCTTTCTGGATAACCAGCGAAAGAAGAATAAGACAAGTTTCTTTTTTGGGCGCCCCGTTTTGGCTTGTATACAATTTGGTGTGTCAAGCATACGGGTCGGCAATTGGAAGTGTTTTAAGTATGCTTTCAATCGGTTTGGCAATTTATCGATATGATATATACCCAAAAAGAAAAAAGTGATTTCATAAAATGCCTGGCCAGCCGGAAAGAAGGCGGTTGACAGAATTTTACTTGACAACTCAACCTCTAAATAGTATCATTGTTAATGATTCATGATCTTTGGAAAGTGAGGAACAAGTAGATGACAAATGAACATGGAGAACAAATCAGAATCGTACAGGAGACGGTGGCTGGCAAGGAGATTACCTTTGCCCATGTAATGGGCGGCCCGGATCCTATCATATATCAGAAGCTGGGACTGAATCCTCAAGTGGATTACAGCTCTTCAGCCATTGGAATTATGAATATGACACCGCCGGAGTCTGCTGTCATTGCATCTGACATTGCAGTGAAAAGCGGTAATATTTA
>JAZRJO010000442.1:0-4571 GCA_045645825.1 Acetatifactor sp.
AAGATTGGCCATATAAGCTCCGGCATAGACAGAGCACAGCCCCTGAATACCGATGAGCAGCTTATCTTTATCCGGGCAGACCCTGGATACGGCCAGCGTATGTCCAAACTCTGTGCCGAAACAGTGTACCACATCCGGCCGAAAGTCCTCCATGATCTTTTTCAGCCGTCCCTCCAGCTGTTCATCATAATTCTGAGGATGAACGGTATCCTCGTAAAAACCATAATATTTCAGGGTTTTCCCCGAAAGAAGTGCCTCGCCCATGCGCCCACCCGGCTGTCTCTCAAGATCAGATGTCACCGGAAATGCCACTGCCAGCTCTATCTCATTCTCATCACTGCGCTCCTGAATCACCGATGCAAGACCGGTAAGCCATCCCTCTTTATTGCTGGAGGGCAGATTCAGGTTCCTGGCCACTGCCGGCAGCATAATATTACAGATCCATAATACTTTCATCGCCATGATAATCCTCCTGACAGCTCATTTAATCAAACAACCAATTCAAATACGGAAGCAGCCTGATATTCACATCATATGCCTGATGCAGAAACAGTGCAAAATACAGAACAAATGCCGTCCCCACGCCCAGAATACACAGGTTGCGCAGGGTTCCTTTTTTCATACCCAAAAGCAGATCTGGCAACAGGAAGATCTGGGACACGATCAAATAATATCCCACTCTGGATATCTCCGGTATAAAGGAACAGCAGGTGTACAAAAGAGACCCCCCCACATTCAGGAAAAAATAAAATCTAAGCCTCTTATTCTCACGTATCTGTTTGTGACAAATGGCACACAGTAAAAGGGTTCCCACGCACTTGGCAATATTGGCCCAGGACAAGTTCCTCACATCAAAGGCTGAGCCCTCATAAAAAGGATAGAACAAAAAGATGATCTTCCTCCACAAGCCCTCGCCCAACACAGCTGCTACCCCAAGCAAAAAAAACACAGCCGCATACCATTTCTTCCACCTGATCTCACTTAAGAATTTGGCAAATAAGTATACCGGTATCACCAAAAGCACCGATTTGTGAAACAGGGATGCGATCATGATCCACAACATAAACATATCGTATCTGCCCGAAAGCACATATTTCATGCTGTACATGGCTATGGCAAGAACCAGGTAATAACGGACAGAATTCAGGCTGGAGAAATAGTACCCACCGGTCATCAGCAAAAAAACCGTCCCTGCAAACCAACTTCCCTGGTCATACATGGCTTTCACAAAAAAGAAGCAGGTAACAATGGAAAAAAAGGCAAATACAGGCAGATAATTGTCACGGCCCAATAAAGTCTGAATGAGCCATACCACAGCATTGAACCCCATCTCGTAGGAAACCGTGCGCTGCTGCATGATCAGATCAAACTGGAAACGGTATACCCAGTAGTCATTCCCCACTGCAATGCGGCATGCCGATACCGCAGTGAGCAGGAGAAAGATCATCACAGCCACACCTATGTGAAAGGCCTGCTGCCTGTTTAAGCCTCCGCGCAATCTGCCGGCCTCCGGGAACCTGCCGCCCTTGGCCTTACGACGTGACGCCGGCTCTGTATAATATGGTACATATTCCTGATTGCGAATCAACATGCCAAGCAGCACCACAGCCACCGTAAGACTCAGATATACAGCCAACTTGCCTTCACCTCCCTTTTGCTTATCACGACAGTTCTCTTCACCCTATTTCCTGCCATACACCAAACCCTTCACCCGATTATACAGCCCTGACATCACAGGACTCTCTGCCATTTTCGTCCGAAGGGGTGAAAGGGTCAGCAGAAGGATCCCACGATACCGGAACAACTCCCCGGCCGTCATATATTTTGCCGTGATCTCCTTGTGTTCCCCGGCGGATCGCTTGCGGTTCTCCTTTGTCTCTGAATAGCCTCCGCCCTCATAAGACGCGATCACCATAGGCACGTACACTGTGGCTGCCTTTTTCACATAAAAGCACCACAGAAAATGTTCATAATCACCCCGCACCCGGTACTTAGGCTCGTACCCTCTCTCCCCAAACAGTGCTGCATCGTAGATACAGGCCTGATGACAGGGCACATTCCGATAACAGCCAAAGCCATCGATCCCGGGATTGGATGCAACCCTCACATCACGCAAGGCGTCGTAGATATCGCCATAGAAGATTATGGGCACACCAGACTCCCCCGCCTGTTCTGACCCACCAATCTCCTGCTTTAACCGGTCCAGAACCTTCTCATCATAAAAATAATCTCCACAATTCAAAAAATAAAAGTACCGGCCTTTTGCATATTTTGTAGCCTGATTCATACCTTCATAAATGCTCTTATCCGTCTCTTGAAAGATTTCTACACGATTCCAGAAATCCCGGTCTGCACCGTTTTGTGCTTCGCCGCCTTGTGCCACACCGCCAAGCCCTGCTTCCCGCATTTTCTTCAGCTCATCCAGAGAGCCATCCTTAGAACCGCCGTCCTTCACCACCACCTGATAATCCCGACATACCTGTGCCCTGATGCTCTCTATGGTCTTTTGCAGCTTCTCCCCCGGATTCAGGGTCACTACAATAATGCTGAATAATGGTCTATGCTTTTCTATTTCCATTCTTACATCTCCTACCGGTCCGCCTCTTTGATCCCTTCACACATGATGGAAAAAGCATCTTTTATCGAAATCTCCCGGCACATGGTCTCTCTATGGGCCAGTAAAAAACGCAGCGCAAAAGGCTTTGCCATACGTTTATACATGTAACGATACAATACCCCTCTATCAAAGAAAAATTTCCTGTGATATCCTGAAAACCATGTAGATTCCCTGACTCTTTCTCTTCCGATCTCTACCGGAACCTTGTATACCTTCATCCCTTTCCGGATACATTCCTGGATAAACAGGCTATCTTCACCGTTGCTATATCTGGCACCACCGCCAAATAATAAGGAAAAAGTGATATTTCTTCTGATGATGGCTTCCATCCTGACAGCACAGCTGTACGCCGAATATCTTCCGCAATTATAACTTCTGACTCTGCCAAACTCAGAGATATGGTACGTCTCCCTCCCCGGCATGGCCTTCACGTTAAATAATAACATATCAGCTTCCGGATGTTCTTCAAACGCCTGAAGCACCATATCCCGATACCCCGGCACATAGATAATATCTTCATCCGCAAACAAGCCGATGTCTGCCTGTGCTCTCATCAAGACCGTATTACGGCTCAGTCCCACTCCTCGTTCTTTCATCGCAAAGAAACGCAGGCGGTGTCCCTGATACGCAAACTCCTGATAGTCGTAATGGTCTCCCTGACTTACAATCACAGCGTCACTGCCGATCTGCATCTCCTCTGCAAGTGCAAGGGGTTCCTTATTCATGGCTGATACCAGCAATTCCAGTGTCATGATCTTCCTCCATTTATCCCTTTCGCCGTCCAAAATAATACCGATTCAAAAGCTTCCTGTCAGCATTCCAAAGAAGTGCTCCTGCCACTTGAACATCCTGTACTTTCAGGCTCTCAAGCAGGTGCATGATCCTCCTGCCTCCATTTTCCCCGGCTTCCACAATGAGTAAGATATCATCTGCTTTCCTGAGACATTCTGCTGCCAGAGGCACTTGTTCAAAGCTTGGGATGCACACATATTCTAAGTCCGGCACCACCGGCAGACATTTGACCACTGCCTTAAGATCCAAGCGGGGATCTGCTGCCGTCACTGCAATCTGCTTTTTCCCGCGAAAATAATATGTCAGATTAGCCTCATCGGTCTCTGAAAGAACCGACTCAGAGGCCGCAACTGCTCCAAGCATAGGGATCCCGAACCGGAAAGTAAAGGTCTCCGGCACCCAGATCTCCTCACTCATACAGTAACAGACAAATAACGCAAAAAGCACAAAAAGGGCACCTGATACCGCCCCAAGAATACTTGCCTGCAACGTCCTTGGCGTATTGTCCACCAAGACAGGCTCCTCTGTATCAGCCACCATAATTCTCTCTATTTCCAACTTGTAATCCCCGAGGGCTTCCATGGCTCTCTGCACCACACGGTTCAAGGCTACGGATAATTCCCTGTCAGATGTGGTCACTGTGGTAGTAGGCATCCTGAGATCAGAAGGCAGATCCGCCACCAGATAGTTCTCCGGATGCTGCACAAAATCTTCCTGCTGTAACAATGTTGCCAAAGCATCTGTCTCCTTCTCTGCCTCTTTTTTCACAAAATCCAGAAAAAGGTCCGTAGTCACCAATTGATTCCAGGTAAAATCATTGATATAAGTATATTCATATTGGGTATTAGGGTCTCTTCCATAAATCACTTCATACATGGTGGTCACCGCATACTGCTTTTCCCCGGTGATCACTCCATTCCACAGACAATAACTGCCACCCACAAGCAATGCGCCCAAAGCGGTGCCCAGAATCACGATCCATACCCGACGAAGCCCCCACAATACCAGAAGCTTTAAGTCAAAGGGCTCTTTCGCATAACTGCATTCCCACATATCAGTCCTCCCGCTTATTTTCTTCAACTTCCCTGCGAAGCGCTGTCACCTGCTCACTTTCTACACCCTCGGTACTATCCGGCCACAGCAGTATCTTCAGTGTCAGGAG
>JAZRJO010000443.1:0-3778 GCA_045645825.1 Acetatifactor sp.
CATATAAACAAGTCTGAAAGACTTGTTCGCAAAAAGGAGCTGCGAAGCAGCGGAGAGCCACAAAGGGGCGATTTTGCGAATGGGCGCGGCTGAACGTCACTCGTCGGCAATCCAAACATCCCTTGCCGCATCCAAAAGTCCCACGCACCCTAAATTACCAAGCAAAATTAAGGAGGATTTCCCCCCATGTACAGAAACCAAACAAAACCAATCCAAATCGGTGATAAAGTGATCGGAGCAGGCAATCCAATATTAATACAGTCCATGACCAATACAAAAACAGAAAATGTGGAGGCAACAGTTTCCCAGATCCTTGCGCTGGAGGCAGCCGGCTGTGAGATCATCCGCTGTACGGTACCCACCTTAGAGGCGGCCCGTGCATTAAAAGAGATCAAGAAGCAGATTCATATTCCTCTGGTGGCAGACATTCATTTTGACTATAAAATGGCCATTGCAGCCATGGAAAACGGTGCAGATAAGATCCGCATCAATCCCGGCAATATCGGCAGCACAGAGAAAGTAAAGGCAGTAGTAGATGTGGCCAAGGAGCGTAATATTCCCATCCGTGTAGGTGTGAACAGCGGCTCCTTAGAGAAGCATCTGGTGGAGAAATATGGTGGCGTCACCGCAGAAGGTATCGTGGAAAGTGCGCTGGATAAGGTCCGTATCATTGAAGACCTGGGATATGACAATCTGGTCATCAGTATCAAGTCCTCAGATGTGATGATGTGTGTAAAAGCCCACGAACTTCTGGCAGGCAGGACGGTATACCCCCTTCACGTAGGGATAACGGAATCCGGCACCGTGCAGAGCGGCAATATTAAGTCTGCTATTGGCTTGGGAATTATCTTAAATCAGGGAATCGGTGATACCATACGAGTGTCCCTGACAGGGAATCCGGTGGAGGAGATCAAGTCGGCAAAGCTGATCCTTCGAACACTTGGACTTCGAAAGGGGGGCATTGAAGTGGTGTCCTGTCCTACCTGTGGGCGTACTCAGATCGACCTGATCGGACTGGCAGGCAAAGTGGAGAAGCTGGTGGAGGATTACCCACTGGATATTAAGGTGGCCGTCATGGGCTGTGCCGTAAACGGCCCCGGAGAAGCCAAGGAAGCTGATATCGGTATTGCAGGGGGCATTGGGGAAGGCTTATTGATCAAGAAAGGCCGGATCATCAGAAAAGTACCTGAGGAGCAGCTTCTGGCAGTTCTTCAGGATGAGTTGGATCACTGGCAGGAATAAGCGTAGAGAAATAAGAAATAGAAAGAGGCATTTATGGGCAAACCGTTTTTTGAGGTATTTCCCTCACTTTCGCTGGACAAAAGTATCCATGCTATCATGGAGCAGACAAGTGTGGAAAAAATCTCTGCCAACAAGAGCAGAGATTTTTTGAGAGTTTATCTGCACAGCAGCAGGCTTATTTTGAAGGATGTGATCTGGTCTGTAGAGGAGCAGATTAAGAAACAGTTGTTTCCGTATGCAGAAATGACTGTGAAAATATATGAGCGATTCGAATTGTCGGCACAGTATACGCCTAAGAAATTGATAGATCTGTATTATGACAGTATTTTGGCTGAGCTAAGGGAATACAGTCATGTGGAATATAATGCCTTTCGGACGGCAGAGATTACATATCCCACAGATCAGCAAGTGATCGTGACAGTGCAGGATAATGTACTGATTCAAAGCAGGGAAGAAGAACTGAAACGAGTGCTTGAAAAAGTATTGGTAGAGCGCTGCGGCTTTCCGGTGAGCATCCGGGTGGAATATCGAAAAGTGCAGGAAGGAAAATTTGGCGAAGAGGATGAGTTAAAGATTCAACTGCAAGTTGCGGAAATCAGAAAAAGTTCCCAAGGTCAGTCTGCCGGCAATGCAGACAAGGCAAGCGCTGAGAATGGTAATGGAGCAGGTGCCGGTAAAGGTTCATCCATGAAGAATGGGTTCCAAGGAAATTCTGAGTTTAAGAAGGGTGAATTTCACAAAGGTGACAAGAAAGAAGACTTCAAAAGAGGTGAACGCAGCGGAGATTACAATCGCGGCAGCGTGAAGCGTTCAGATAATCCGGATGTGCTATACGGCAGAGATTTCGATGATGAGGCTATGAAGATCGAGGATATCATCGGTGAAATGGGTGAGGTGGTCATTCGGGGTAAGATTTTGAATCTGGATAAGAGGGAGATCAAGAACGAAAAGACTATTATCATGTTTGATGTAACCGATTTCGCGGATACCTTAACAGTGAAGATGTTTGCCAGAAATGACCAGGTGGAGGAGATTCTTTCCGGAATCAAGGCAGGTGCCTTTATCAAGCTGAAAGGCATCAGCATGGTAGACAAATTTGACCACGAGCTGACCATCGGTTCTATTGCCGGTATCAAGAAGATTCCTGATTTTACCGTCAGCAGGAAGGATACCGCTCCCCATAAGAGGGTGGAGCTTCATTGTCATACCAAAATGAGTGATATGGATGGTGTGTCGGAAGCCAAGGATATCGTGAAAAGGGCATACAAGTGGGGACACAGAGCCATCGCCATCACAGATCACGGAGCAGTCCAGAGCTTTACAGATGCCAATCATGTGTGGGATGATCTGTGGAAAGAAGAGAAGAATAAGCGAAAAGATGCCGGAGATGAGAATCCGGACAAGCAGGACTTTTTTAAGATTTTATACGGGGTGGAGGCTTATCTGGTAGATGACTTAAAGGAGACAGTTACAGGAGACAAGGGACAGGATCTTGATGCGGACTTTGTGGTCTTTGATATTGAGACTACCGGTTTTTCTCCGGTAAATAACAGGATCATAGAAATCGGGGCAGTGAAGGTGTCCGGCGGACAGATCGTGGACCGGTATTCTGCCTTTGTAAATCCTGACGTACCGATTCCTTTTGAAATCGAGAAGCTCACGGGGATCAATGATGAGATGGTCATGGATGCACCCATGATCGATGTGATTCTGGCCCGGTTTCTTGCTTTCTGTGAAGGGTGCGTGCTGGTGGCCCATAATGCAAGCTTTGATATGAGCTTTATCATCGAGAATGCCAGAAGGCAGGGGCTTTCCACGGAGTATACATACGTGGACACGGTGGCCATTGCCAGGGTGCTTTTGCCCAATCAGGCAAGGCATACACTGGATGCAGTGGCAAAGACCCTGAATATTTCCCTGGAAAATCATCATAGGGCAGTGGATGATGCAGAAGCAACAGCACATATTTTCGTAAAGTTTATACCAATGCTGAAGGAGCAGGGGGCGGATACTTTGGCCAAGGTCAATGAACTGGGGGCATCCAGCGTGGAGGCTGTGAGGAAGCTTCGCAGTCATCATGTGATCTTGCTTGCAAAGAACGATATGGGGCGAATCAATCTGTATCGGTTGGTGTCCATGTCTCATTTGACATATTTTAATAAGCAGCCCAAGATTCCCAAGAGTATGATACAGAAATATCGGGAAGGATTGATCATAGGCAGTGCCTGCGAAGCGGGAGAGCTGTATCAGGCGTTGTTGGATGAAAGGTCAGACGCTGAGATCGCAAGGATCGTGAATTTCTACGATTATCTGGAGATTCAGCCCAGAGGGAATAATAAATTTATGATCGAGTCGGAGAAAATCCGGCTGGTCAATACCATGGAAGATATCATGAAGCTGAATAAGCGGATCGTAGATCTGGGAGAACAGTTCCACAAGCCGGTTGTGGCTACTTGTGATGTGCATTTTCTGGATCCGGAGGATGAGGTGTACCGACGAAGTCGGAGGCCAAGCGGTCTTAGGAAGACAATACTCA
>JAZRJO010000444.1:0-2914 GCA_045645825.1 Acetatifactor sp.
TGCCGCCCACATCAGGGGTTCCTACCGCTACCTTACGGTCAAAACGGCCGGGACGCAGAATGGCAGGATCCAGGATATCCACTCTGTTGGTAGCTGCCATGACGATAATGCCCTCATTGACACCAAAACCGTCCATCTCAACCAGCAGCTGGTTCAGGGTCTGCTCTCTCTCATCATGGCCGCCGCCCATACCGGTACCACGGCGTCTTGCCACGGCATCAATCTCGTCGATAAATACGATACAAGGCGCATTCTTCTTGGCATCCTCAAATAAATCTCTCACGCGGGATGCACCCACACCTACAAACATTTCCACAAAATCTGAGCCGCACATACTGAAGAACGGCACACCGGCCTCACCTGCCACCGCCTTGGCAAGCAGAGTCTTACCGGTTCCGGGAGGGCCGTCTAACAGCACACCCTTAGGAATACGGGCACCAAGCTTCGTGAATTTGGCAGGATCTTTCAGGAAGTCTACGATTTCCTGAAGCTCTTCTTTCTCCTCTTTTAAGCCTGCTACCAGGGAGAAATTGGTCTTGTTGTCACCTGCAAACAATCTGGCACGACTCTTACCGAAGTTCATCATCTTGCCGTTGGCACCGCCGGAGGCATGCTGGGCACTGATCATCATGAACAGGAAAAATCCTACGATCAGCACGATCAGCATGGGAAATAATGTACTGAGACCTAATCTGTCTCTTGGCACATCCTTGATCTGCGGGTCAAAGCCATATTCCCGCACCATTTTCTCAGCTTCTGCCACATCTGTGACGTACAGCTTCTTATCCCCTGTTCTGCGGTTGACCTCCAGGTAACCGGTAGGAGTCTCCGCATTGGGCTGAATGGTCACATCCAGCACAAGTCCGTCTTCTACATCCGCAATAAATTCTTCTCTCGTATAATTCTCTGTGGGATCTTTCATAAAGGTCAAAATAATGATCAATCCAAACAACAGAAGCCCTATCATGGGAAATGGGCTTACACCTTTTTTATTCTGTTTCAAAACAAAGCCTCCTGTCAGTTAAATTCCACGATTCCGATATAAGGAAGGTTGCGGTATTTTTGGTCATAATCCAGACCATAACCTACCACAAACTCATCAGGAATAGCAAAACCTGTATAGTCCACATTTACATCTACCACACGTCTCTCCGGCTTATCCAGTAGAGTACACAGATGCAATGAGCGGGGTCCTCTGTCATGCAGCATCTCCAGCAGATAGCTTAATGTCCTGCCGGAATCCACGATATCCTCCACTACCAGCACATCCTTATCTTTGATGGAATCGTCCAAGTCCTTTTCGATCTTCACCACACCGCTTGATTTGGTGTCGCTGCCGTAACTGGATACGGACATAAAGTCAAGAGACACCGGCACTGTAATCCTCTTAGCCAGCTCGCACATAAAGAAGCTGCCGCCCTTGAGTACACACACCAAATGTACCTGTTTGCCTTCATAATCCTTGCTGATCTGATCACCGATCTCCTGGATCCTTCTGTCAACCTCTTCCTCAGTCAACAGCACTTTCACATGTTCTGCCATTGTCTTCCTCCATTTCACTGCAATCGCAGTCTCTTCTTAATTGTACCTGTAAAATACGTTTTGTATTCTTACTAATTTTATAATATTCACTGATCCGATATCCAACCAGCCAGAGTACGTGATGATCCTGTGCGATCAGCGGTATCCTGTCCCTGTCCTGCCTGGGAACCTTCTCAGTCACCATATAATCCTTCACGGATTTATGGATTTGTTCACCATTTGCTGCCCGGATGGTGAGAAAGTCTCCTGTTTGTCGCGTTCTCACTGTCAACAGTCCTTTTATTTTATCATAATCAAACCATTTCGTATACCTGTTTTGTGGAATATCTTTAAAATTTTTGGAAGAAAATACCTGAAAATGTAGGATTCCCATGCCTGCCAACGGAATTTGTATCCCCTTTCGCAACAATTCTTCCGGATTAAGGTTATACGTAGTCGATTCTTCCGCTTGTGTGCAAGCCGCCGGGACTTCCACAGCTTTGCTGCGCTCTTGTCTCTCTGTCTGCTCTTCTCTTAGCGGCTTCTCTTGTCTCTCCAACCACACACGGTCATACTGCCTTCGGGCTCGAATTCCGTAAGGCAGACAGATGCCGCGGTTGCCCTCCCGCACAAACAATTCCTCCACATCCTGCACATGCACGTAGGAGATATCCCTGCCGCCGGGACTTAAGCTGCCCAACACCCGGTAGAGCAGGCGCCTGCCGATGACCGGGTCAAGCTTATGGTATGCGGCACAGTCCATATGAAAGACACTCACCGACTGTTCCATCTTCTGCACCGTCTCCTCCCAGGCCTTCATGGTCATCCGTTCCAATAATTCCTCTGTCTCCAGCAGCATATCAGCCGTCTGTGCCATATGCCCCACACATCCCTGCACAATCTCCTTTTCCGCATAAGGCAGGATATGATGGCGGATCCGATTCCTGGTATAATCGTCCCCCTCATTGGTAGCATCCTGACAATACCGGATACCCTTCTCCTTCAGATAAGCCTCGATCTCCCTGCGCTCCATGCATAGGATGGGCCGGATAATGTGATCCCGCACCGGGCGGATACCACACAACCCTGACAACCCACTGCCCCGGAACAGATGGAACAGCATAGTTTCCGCCAGATCATTACTGTTATGGGCCACTGCGATCCTTTGTGCTCCTGTCTGCTTCATAACCTCCTCAAAGGCCTCATACCGCACCAGACGCCCCATTTCTTCCTCCGAGCGCTTCTGTTCCTTAGCCAGCTTTCTCACATCTTTTTCCACAAGCGTAAAAGGAATTCCGTGATTTATGCACAGCTCTTCCACATAGGCTGCATCGTCACCTGCTTCAGGGCGGATTCCGTGATTCACATGAACCACGTGCAGACTGAAAGGAAT
>JAZRJO010000445.1:0-1766 GCA_045645825.1 Acetatifactor sp.
GGTAATGATCACCTGAATTCCATCCTCAGCGGCTTTTTGAATCAAATGGTCATTTAGTCCGTAACCATCATGTATCCTGTGAGGAATGGCCGTATCCACATTGGATCCCAGAAGGCGTAACCCTTTTGTCAAGATAAAAGAAGAACAGATCCCATCCACATCGTAGTCACCGATGACGCGAATGGCGGCATTTTCCTGAATCTTGTGCAGAATTAATGCTACAGCCGCCTCCATTCCATAAAGCAGCCAGGGACTGTAACAGTCAGCAAGTGTTCCATTGAGATATGTTTGAACCTGAGAAGGATCCGTGATATCTCTGTTTCTGATAATGCGCGCCAGAACCGGAGATATCCCGAATTCCTGCGCCCAACCGTTGAAATCTGCCTTTTTTGCACTGACCAGCCATTTCTCCATTGTAAAACTGCTCCTTCACCTGTTTTAAAAAGGGAATGGATTTCCTCCATTCCCCATAACTACATCTGTCTACCTACTCACCTTAGGTGGGAATTTTGCTCTAAGCACATACCACAAGCCACCGGTAATGCACACGGAAGAATATGCACCGGCTACAATACCTACCATTAAAGGCAGCGCAAAGTCGCGAATACTGGTAACGCCCAGCACATACAGTGCAGCCACCATGATAAAGGTAGTCAAAGAAGTAAAGATACTTCTGGACAAAGTCTGTGTAATACTCTTATTGATCACATCCTTCAGATCATCCTTCTTAGTCATCACATGCATATTCTCTCTGACACGGTCAAAGATAACAATGGTCGCATTGATAGAATAACCCACAATGGTCAGCATACAAGCAATAAAGGTATTACCCACAGATACTCTTGCCACTGCATAGAATGCCAGTACCACCAATACATCGTGAAGCAGGGCCACCACGCTGCTGACACCAAAACGGATATCGCTGAATCTGATACGAATATAAATCAACATAAAGATAATGGCTACAACCACTGCAATGATGGTATCTCTTGTCATCTCATCACTGATGGTAGAGCTGATGGTCTCAGAAGTGATCCGATCGCCGTAAATATTAAAGTTCTCTGCAAACATTTCATCCAGTGCTTCACGCTGCTCTATGTTCAAGGTAGAAGTCTTGAATATCACCTCGTTAGAATCCTGCACAGTCTGAATCTGTACAGCACTGCCTGTAATCTCTTCAACCAAAGGTACAATCTCACTGTTTACCTGCTCCAGTGTCTTATGATCGTTAAAGTTTACAGTAACCGCAGTACCACCCTTGAATTCCAGGCTAAAATTCAGCATATCACCGGTAGTAACCTTATTAACACCCATCACGATAAATCCGGCTGCGATCACTGCCATCGCCACCCCAAAGAAAATGCCCTTCTTGGAAAGGAAGTTAATGGTCTTCATCTCTTTCGCCACACCGTACCATTTCTTATCATGAATACCCAATGCATAGAAAGCATTCATGACCATTTTCGTGATCACCAGGGCGGTGAACATGGAAAGAACAATACCAAGTGCCAGTGTCTGTGCAAATCCCTTTACGCTGCCGGGAGCAAGAAGCAAAAGTACACCGGCTGCTATCAGTGTGGTGATATTGCCATCCACAATAGCAGACAAAGCCTTGTCAAAACCGGTCTTCATGGCCGTTCTCACAGACAGACCTGCTCCCAGTTCTTCTCTGATACGGGCAAAGATGATCACGTTCGCATCCACTGCCATACCGATAGACAGGATGATACCGGCGATGCCGGACAAGATAAGTGTCATATCAAAGC
>JAZRJO010000446.1:0-1601 GCA_045645825.1 Acetatifactor sp.
ACAATCTGATTTCTTGAATTTTATAAACCGTTGACTGAGGGTGGCAGATGAAAAGAGGAGAAACAGATTAATTACCCATGTGTGCCTTTCACTTTGTATAAACCTATATTGCAACAAAAAAAATCCTAATTGATTGTAAGCAATCAAAAAAAAATGTTTACATTTGCATCAATGAACCGAAATTTTGTGGAAATCAGAAACACTATGTATAACTAAAAAACATAAAATATGAATTCACCTTTTTCACTTAAGAAACTGATTATTGCAGTCACTGTACTCTTTATGGTGCAAGCAGCATCTGCTCAATCCGCAGATGAGAAGCTACAGTCAACACCACATTCTGCGCATGCTGGTATAGGATACTCATACATTCCAGGAGTGTATGTAGAGGATATGAGTATGGCTGTCGGTAGCGTAAAAAGCGGTATAGGGATTGATGCTGGATACGAATATCAATTCTCAAAAAAATTATGGAGCGTTGGACTAAATTACACACTCCATTATGCAAGCGGAATGGCAAGCAATAAAAGTCTAATCAAACCTGCAGGAGCTCCAATCGACTATTTTGTCCACAACATAACACCTACCATTGGAAAGAGTTGGGCATGGAAAAAACACGTCGTAAAGGCTACCATAGGCGTAGGATACATGTACTCTGTGGCCTATGGTAGTTACGAAATTGGTGAACCTAACAAACGATATCAAGACAAAGAGGATGGATTGAGTTATTATTTTGCCCTTGGGTATGAATACCGATTTAGCACTGACACTGGATTATTCGTTAAAATACACGACATGGAGCATTATGAGGAAATCAATCTTGATAACGAAGAATGGGAAGGCATCGTAGGATACGGCATCTCATTGGGTTTCAATTACCATTTCTAACATAACAGTTACGGCAGGAATATCCATGTCTTTCCGGTAAGGAAAGCTCCTGCAATCTTACCCGTAGCGCAGTAATTACGCACCATACGCTCCCCTCTGTGGAGACCTTCACGATCTTTGCCCTGTGCATAGGCATCGTCGCGCTCATCGTCACGCAGAGCCGCGATGTGATGGACGAATACTATGAACACGAACTGAAAAACATGATGGATGCACTATAGGGCGTATCAAAACATATGGATTGTATTTCTCGTAGTAGCGAGTCGTTATTTAGCAATCTCTCTGTCTGATATGCGTACCCACATTTCGCGTGCTCCATTACTGAGTTCCAGCAAGAGAATGTCTTTGGCAAACTCGGGGTCAGAGGGTGGAGCATTCTTCTTATCGGCAAAGCGGAACTTGATGGTAACCTTGTCGCCTACGATATGGGGGAACATGTGCTGCTTTATGGTTTCGGTGTAGACGCTGTCGTTCTGCACCTTGAAGGTCCCCTTCTGTGTCACCCTGCCCAACATCTGGTTCTGATAAATAAACATGGTACTAAAAGTCCCGTCCTTATCAATAATCTTGAGGATGGGCCTGTACTGACCTTTTGCATAAGGGGTAACACTGACCTGTTGCCACACTCCCACAAGGTCGTTCTTCACCTCTTTACGCTTCTTTGCGCTTACGCTGCCAATACCAATGAGCAGGGCAGCCAATACGAATAAAAC
>JAZRJO010000447.1:0-5327 GCA_045645825.1 Acetatifactor sp.
AAGCCCTTTGGACAGTCCGGGTGGGTATCCAGATATAATGTCAGATCATTAATGGCAAAGCCAATCTCACTAATCTCATTTAATGCACTCTCCTGCCCTGTAGGCGCAGAGGAAGGATTATTTATCTGTTCCGCTTTATAAAATTCCAGATTTAAACTGGGAAAGATCGTGCCATTCTTCAATGCCGTCTTCCAATCATAGGGTTCACACCACTCTTGAATGGGTACCGCAGCCATAGCTAGTGCATTACAGCAAATATCACTCATAAAATGCCTCCTTTTTGCACATTCTGTTATCGTTACGGTATTATTTTTGTCAAAAGAAGAGATAATATCATGCCATTAATTGGCTCTTAATTGATTCTTTGCATATTCATCAGCACACACTTCTTCATCCTCCATGGTACCTTCCGTTTTGCCCACATGGCCATAGATGATATGTGCAAGCTCATGGAATAAATTAAACCAGAGCCTGCCCTCCTCTTTATTGCCTTCTGTCAATCCCACAACAATCTTGTTCCCTTCGTAAAAGGTCGCCCCATGCAAGAAAGAACCTTTGATGTATGGAAGAAAAATCACTGCGACACCACAATCTGCAAGTAATTCTACCAATTCAGACTTGAAATCAGCTGTCTGTGCTTTTGCCAATTCTTTCACTTTAGAAATATTCTTCTTCAGTTTTGTTATATTAATGGGTCCCACCTCAATCTGTCTGGATTCGATACGAGCCTTCTGCGCCCACGCAATCAGCACAAAATCACTCTTCTCCGTTACAGAAAGCTTTCGGCAGGCAATCTGCGGCAATAACGAATCCCTCAAAAAAGTTAATTGCGCTACCTCAAAGTATTTACGCAGATTAATAACCTTCTGCGGCCATTTTGTGACATCATCAATCCAGCCTTTCTGAACCATCTCACTATAAGGCATTTTCCTGGCAATTTCGATATCGGCTTCCATGGCATTTTCTTCATTCACTTTTGCAATGGTCTCGCGATAGACAGCCTCCAAATTACACCAAAACTGTGCCGGCAGCCCCAAAACCATCTCCAGGCGTCTGGCCACATCAATCGTCAGCTGGACCTCACCATTCACCAGCTTACTGATATGCTTCTCAGACATTCCCATCCTCAGTGCAAACTCCTTCTGGCTCATTCCACGGTCGAGCAACTGCTCCTTTATGGTCGCTCCCGGGGGAATTGCTATAAAACTACGACTTCTCTCCATAAGTCCACCTCCTGCACTTAGCTAATGATAATCTACGATTTCCATGATATTCGCAATTTGAATATCATCTCCCAGCTTCTCAAAGATCAGCCGGTACGGATGTACCAAATCTACAGCAAATTGATTCTTCCGATCACCTTTTAACTGATGACATCTTCCAACTTTAAACTGCAGCATCATCTCTACCGAAAGTGCCGCTGAAATCTGGTCTATTCTCAGTTTGATTTTCTCAGCCATCTGAATACCATATTTCTTCTCAGCAGCATAAGCATTGGTACACAATTTTTCTAATCTGGTACTTTTGTAAGTTACTTCCATTCTTTCACCTCTTTCGTTTACCTCAGAGGTTAATTATAAAATATCACAAACCAAATTCTTTGTCAATGCTTTTTTTACCTCAAAGGTTAATTTATTTGCAAAGTTCAGTTTTCCGCCTCTGAGTATCTTGACAGAAAATGTCGGAATGTGTTATTCACACTTTAGAAACTCATAGAATGAAATACTTGTATATTTTTTATTATCACAATTATGATTTGTGTCAATCCCCAAATAAATAAATTTTGGCGCAGCAACTGATTACTTTATCTCAGCTGCTGCGCCAATTCACTGACCAACATTAACTTAACATTTGGAGGGATACGCTTGATACAAATGCACAATATTCAAGTCCTCCGGCATATCAAGCCCATGTGACCCACAATCTCCGTCAATCTCATGACATCCATGATCCATGGCAAACCCAACCAGAGTATTGTGGGCTTTCCAATGCTCACTGATCAAGGCGCTAAACATGGCAAAGGCCTGCACATTTGCCCTTAATTCCGACAATGCCTCTATGCTCTCCGGACCGTACTTATGCATGATGGTGTCATAATTCCCATTATAGACTGCCACAAAATCATACTCATCTTTCATGATAATCTCCGCAGCCTTGGCATTCACCTCTTCAATGCTATCATAGATAAAATAATCCATATCACGTTCCAGATAAATCTTCGCCATACTGCTGTTAGTCTCAGCGATGATGACCGGCTTCTTGCCTGCCCTGATCAATACATCGAACAGAGATTCCAGCTTGATAACAGGCTTTTCATACTTTTGAATGCCATGAACTTCCGGCTGTGCCCCGGTATACATCGTACCGAAACATACAGGTGTCACAGAAGGCATAACAGCACAAAAAGGTATCTCCAGCTCGGTTATTTTTACGGCCTCTTTCATCAACGTGGAATATTTCCGATAAATCCACTCCGCAATAGCATCCGGATTGTACATAAAAATCCTGTCTGCCTTTTTACCTGCCAGTTTTTCCTCAATATATCGATCTAAACATTCCGCAGACTTCGCTGCACACTCCGGTGCTTTAATGCCCATGGCCTGTGCCAGAGAAGCACAGAGTGTGTCTAATGATAGGTTGTTTAACTTCTCACTCATTTTATCAAGCTCCTTCCATCACAGCACAAAGTACACACTATTGGGCGTTTACCCCTCAAGCGATTTTGTTTTATTCTTATAATAAAGGTAACCCAAGAGGTTTGTTATCGTTACCATCGTCGCTGAAACAATAAAACATACCATGAGCATATCAAATGTCTCAAAATGAGGATAAATCACATACATCCAAAAGACACGGAAGCCACAGATCCAGATAATGGAGCTAATGGCTGTGAAGGAAGCATGACCAAATGCCTGGATGGCTGCTCCCAGTATATTACGGGCACAGTAGACGGCATTACAGCAACAGCTGATGTAAAACATGCGAATCATGCCATACTCAACGGCCATAGGATCATTCGGCAGGAATAGACGAAGCAGGAAACGACCGGAAAAATACAAGGTCAAACCCAAAGTCAGACCGATTCCAACATTAAGAATCATACAATAACGAAATGATTTCTTGGTGCGGTCTTTTTTGTTTGCACCGAGATTCTGTGCCATAAAGACAGTACAAGTCGAAGTAATGGCGTTATTAATGGAATCCGGAATAATAGCTTCCAGCGTAGCACAGGTGGAGTTGCCGGAGATGGCAGACACGCCGAAAGTATTAATGGCAGACTGAATCTGCAGAGTGGAAAAAGGATAGAGAGCAGAGTTTAATGCCAACGGCAGACCTTGAGCCATAATCTGTCCAAAACTGCGAAGATGAAAACGCATGGAGCCGAGAACCAGTTGCCCGTGACCTTCCATACGACAGAGGCGTCTGATGACCAGGAATGCAGCAATCAGCTGAGATAAAACAGTGGCCATTGCTACAGCTATTACTTTCTGCGGCAAGATCAGGCACAGGATAATATTCAGAAGCACTTTTGTCAGACCGCTGATTATGATATAATACAGAGGTCTTTGGGAATCGCCGGAGGCAGTCAGTACGGCAGAACCGAAATTGTAGAGCAGGATAGCAGGTGCGGCTATTATGTAAATACGGATATAGTTCACAGCCCCTTCAAAACAGTCAGCAGGACAGTTGGTTAAATTAAGGATTCCCGGGGCAAGAGGGACGCCAAGAACGACAATAAGCAGACCAAGACCAACGGCTGTCATAATGGAAGTTTCTACAGTACGTTTGAGCTGCTCCGCTTTTTTGGCACCAAATTGGTGAGCAAGTATAATCTTGCTTCCGTTTGCAATTCCGATGAAACTATTTATCACCAGACTGGTGATCGGTGTGGTAGCTCCTACAGAAGCAATGGCACTTGAATCTGCCATATTCCCCAGAACCATCAGATCAATTGCACTGAAAAAGTTCTGGATCAGTGTAGCTACCATCAGTGGAAGTGCGTAGAGGAAAATCTGTTTCCATAAATTTCCGGTTGTTGCGTCAATATTACTTGATTTAAAAGGATTCATATCTAATCATCTTACCTTTCGTTTTTTTATAAAACTAGTTAATCCTATCCTTCGCTGCAAGCGAATTCCCCAGTATCTCTTTAGGCACCACCATATTGGCACTGCCGGGATTGATGATAAATCCCAACACAGGACAATCCTTTTGTAGCAGCATGGCAGCATATTCCTCTGCACTCAATGAAACAAAGGGAGCATGCTCATCTTTTCGAAACTTTTCAAATGCCATTTTATCCGTGAAGGCCATAAAGAACTGCTTGCCATCCGGCGCACTCAGCACAGGAAGCTGTACTTTGCTTCCGGGTGCCGGCTTTTTCTCACCGCTTTCATTAACCACCGGTTCGGGAGTGATCATAGCAGGAGACATAAACCTGGCTTTTATCATCTCTGCTACAAATAAATTCTTATGCTCCTGGGAAGGGTCTGCTTTTAAAAGCTCCATGCTTCCCACCAGCATAGGATTGGAAGTGATTTTATTAAATTCCATGTGGTTTCCTTTCATTAACACACTCTATTATAGTTGATCAGGCAACCTTTCAGAATGATCTGTCGTTCTTCATCGGTAAGCTCGCCCAAGCGAAGGTCAAACTCCTTCATGGCAGGTGCTGCAGCACCGTCAGCAGAAGTCACACCGCCGTCAAGCGCTGCCTCGTCAGTCAACACTACATAAGCCTTGATCACTTCAACCTTCTCCTCCACAGCCTTCCTGATACCGGGAATGTAGAGGTAATCCAGGTTCTTGAAAGGCAGGTCGCCTTCTTCGATGATAAAAGGCAGCATACCCCAGTTGATCAGGTTGGAACGATAACGCTTGGTGGCATACTCGTTGGCAATATTAGCCCAACCGCCCAACACTTTCTGACAGGATGCAGCTTGTTCACGGGCGGAACCGTCTCCGGGTTTTACGGCAAAGATGGTGGAGCCAAAGCCCACATTGTCCTTGCCCATATCCGGGAACATGGTGTGGATGGTGTCGCATACTTTTTTCAGCTCCAGTTCGGGACAAGCCTCTACAGGGCACTTGCCTTCCATCACAGCTTCCTGAGCAGCGCGGATCTCTTTGGCACGGCCTACGTAAGCAGGATCCTTACGGCTCAATGCAAACTCTGCCAGTCCCAGAGGATTGGAACGGTAGGAAGAGGTCTCACCGGAAGGGATCAGTTCGTCAGTGGTGGTCACGGGATCGTGGATCTCACTGACTACACGCAGTACCATGTTTTCAGGCAACGCACACATTGCAGGCCAGTCCTTGATGTTGGG
>JAZRJO010000448.1:0-6281 GCA_045645825.1 Acetatifactor sp.
ATGGAGGCAGATTTTCTGCTTTCTTCGTTGTGGGTAAAAGGTGAAATTTCAAACTTTAAACAACATTCTTCAGGGCATATTTATATGACCTTAAAAGATGGAGGCGGAGTATTAAAAGCTGTTATGTTTAAAGGTAACACATTCAGACTTAAATTTACGCCCGCGAAGGGTATGAAAATTATTGCACATGGAAGAATATCGGTTTATGAAAGAGATGGTCAATACCAACTTTATGTTGATGCTTTAGAGGCGGATGGCACAGGTGCTTTGTATCTTGCTTTTGAACAGATGAAAGCAAAACTAGAGCGGGAAGGATTGTTCGATGAAGGGACAAAAAAACCTATTCCTAAATTTCCCAAAAAGATTGGCGTAATAACTTCACCAACAGGCGCTGCGGTGCGAGATATAATTAATATTTTATCAAGAAGATATACTTTAGCTGATGTAACAATATATCCTGTTTTAGTGCAGGGTGAGGGTGCATCAAATCAAATTGCAAAAGCAATTGAATATGTAAACAAAAATACTGCCTGTGATGTTATTATTGTAGGCAGAGGCGGTGGCTCTATCGAAGACCTATGGGCATTTAATGAGCGGATCGTGGCCCAGGCGGTGTTTGATTGTTCCATTCCTATCATCTCGGCGGTAGGGCATGAGACAGACACTACAATCATCGATTATGTGGCGGATCTGCGCGCTCCCACACCTTCAGCGGCAGCAGAGTTGGCGGTATATGATATTGCACAACTTTCAGACCTGCTGGAAGGTTATGAGAGTATTCTTAAGAAGTTGATGAGAAGGCAGATACAGGATCATCGTGACAAGCTGTCTCAGTATGAGATGCAGCTGCGATATTTAAGTCCGGTCAGCCGTGTCCGGGAAAAGAAGACGTATGCCCTTAGTCTGGAAGAACGTCTGCAGGGTAGGATGCAGCAAATTTTAAAAGAGAAGCGTCACAGGCTGGCATTATATATCCAGCAGATGAAGGGGTTATCACCCTTAGAAAAGTTAAACAGCGGTTATGCGTATGTGGAGAATGAAAGTGGACAGAATGTCAGATCTGTAAGCCAGACTGCGGTGGGGGATGAATTGACCATACGGATGTGTGACGGTGCGGTGAGGACACAGGTTACTGATGTGTATCCGATAGAGTAGAAAGGAACTGTAAGCAATGAGCAAGGAAACATTAACTCTGGAAGAAAACTTTGCAAGACTGGAGCTGGAGATAGAGAAGCTGGAAGGGGAACATGTGACGTTAGAAGAGGCTTTTCAGGCATACAGTGCCGGTATGAAGCTTTTAAAGGAATGCAATGCCCAGATCGATAAAGTGGAGAAAAAGGTACTGAAGCTTAGTGCAGACGGATCCTTGGAGGAACTGTAATGGAAGACAATAGATTCAAGGAAATGCTTAGGGAGAAAGTAGAGCAGATAGAAGCTGTGCTTAGAAGCTATCTTCCCGCAGAAGAAGGATATCAGAAAAAAGTAATAGAGGCCATGAACTACAGCCTTATGGCAGGTGGCAAGCGTCTCAGACCTATGCTGATGCAGGAGACCTATAAACTGTTTGGAGGCAATGGTCAGGTGATCCGTCCCTTTATGGCTGCCATAGAGATGATTCATACCTATTCTCTGGTACATGATGATCTGCCGGCTATGGATGATGATGAGTATCGCAGAGGCCGTAAAACCACTCATGTGGTATATGGAGAGGCTTTTGGTATTCTGGCAGGTGATGGTCTTTTGAATTTTGCTTTTGAGACTGCATTAACAGCGTTGGAGGATCCTGATGTGGATGCAGCACGTGTGGGGAAGGCCCTTTCAGTCCTGGCCCGTAAGGCCGGGATATACGGCATGATAGGCGGTCAGACTGCAGACATTGAGGCAGAGGACCAGACTACGCCCCTTACCGCACACCAGCTTCTTTTTATTCATGAAAAAAAGACTGCCGCCCTGATTCAGGCAGCTATGATGGTGGGAGCTATTTTGGCAGGAGCATCAGAGGAAGCAGTAAGTAAAATCGAAAAATGTGCTTATAATATTGGTATCGCATTTCAGATTCAGGACGATATCCTGGATGTCATCGGCGACAGTAAAGAGCTTGGTAAGCCGGTGGGAAGCGATGAGAAAAATCATAAACAGACCTTTGTTACTTTAAATGGTTTGGAACAGTCCCGTAAGGAGGTAGCGCTCCTGTCAGAGGAAGCGGTGGCGATCTTGACGGAAGTGGAAGGAGAAAATGCATTTTTGACACAACTGATTCTTACATTAATAGACCGTCGAAAGTAATGAATGAGGAAAAATACATGTTGCTGGAAAAAATTGAGAAAGTAAATGACATCAAGCAAATAGAAAAAAAAGATTGGGAAGCCCTGGCTGGAGAAATCAGGCAGTTCCTGATCGAGAAGATCAGTGTGACAGGTGGACATCTGGGCTCTAATCTGGGAGCAGTGGAGCTTACCATGGCGCTTCATCTGGTTTTAAATCTGCCTCAGGATAAGATTATCTGGGATGTAGGGCATCAGTCCTATACACACAAGCTTTTGACAGGGCGCAGAGAAGGATTTGACCATTTGCGCCAATACCATGGAATGAGTGGCTTTCCCAAGAGGAAGGAAAGTAATTGTGATGCCTTTGATACGGGGCATAGTTCCACCTCCATTTCAGCAGGACTGGGACTGGTGAAAGCCAGAGATTTACAGGGGGAGAATCAAACAATCGTTTCTGTGATCGGTGACGGCTCCCTGACCGGTGGTATGGCTTATGAGGCACTTAATAATGCAGCCAAGCTGGAGACTAATTTTATTATAGTATTAAATGATAACAATATGTCTATTTCTGAGAATGTGGGCGGTGTGTCCAAATACTTAAATAATATTAGAACTGCTGACAGTTATCTTGGTCTGAAAGAAGGAATCTACAATGCACTTGTGGGCACCAAGAAGGGTGAAAGTATCATTGCCAGGATCCGCAGAGCCAAAAGTAGTTTTAAACAGCTGGTCATTCCCGGGATGTTTTTTGAGGACATGGGGATCACTTACTTAGGACCTGTAGACGGACATGATATATCGGGGCTTGTGAGAGTGTTCCAGGAGGCCAAAAAGGTAAGAGGTCCTGTGATGGTTCATGTGATCACCGAAAAAGGGAAGGGGTATGCACCGGCAGAACGTCACCCTGCCAGATTCCATGGAACAGAGCCTTTTGAGATAGAGACAGGTATCCCATCCAAGCCCAGGACAGTGTCCAATTATACAGACGTTTTTTCTACAGTGATGTGTAAGCTTGGACAGCGTGATGAGAAGGTGGTGGCGATCACAGCAGCCATGCCGGATGGCACAGGATTGAAACGGTTCCGCAACAGGTATCCGGACAGGTTCTTTGATGTGGGGATTGCTGAGCAGCATGCAGTTACTTTTGCGGCAGGACTGGCGGCCGGTGGATTAAAGCCGGTAGTGGCAGTCTATTCCTCTTTTCTGCAGCGGGCCTATGACCAGATACTGCACGATGTGTGTATCCAGAATCTGCCTGTGGTATTTGCCATAGACAGGGCGGGACTGGTGGGAAGTGACGGTGAGACTCATCAGGGCATTTTTGATTTTACTTATTTGACAGGGATTCCCCATATGCATGTGCTTGCACCCAAGAATAAATGGGAATTGTCGGATATGATGAAATTTGCCATTGATTTTGGTGCGCCCATTGCCATTAGGTATCCCAGAGGGACAGCTTATGACGGTCTGAAGGATTACAGAGAACCTATCGAGCTTGGAAAGGCTGAATGGATCTATAGGGAGAAGGATATTGCCCTGTTTGCAGTGGGCAGTATGGTGAAAGAAGGCCTAAAGGCGCGTGAATTACTGAAAGAAGCAGGTTTCCAGGTGAGTCTGATCAATGCCAGATTTGTGAAACCCATAGATACACAGGCAGTGCTTGAGGCTTGCAAGAATCACGGTTTGATCGTGACCATGGAAGAAAATGTCTCTTGCGGAGGTTTCGGTGAGAAGGTATTGGAATGTATGAAAGCAGGCGGCTGCAACAATCAATATCTGAATATCTCCATACTGGATGAATATGTGGAACATGGAAATGTGGAGCTTCTTAAGAAAGAAATCGGTATTGATGCAGATAGTGTGGTGCAGAAGATTCTGGCTGTTAAGAAGAGTCTGAAGAAAGAGGAAGTATGAAAGAACGTTTGGATGTGATCCTGGTAGAGCAGGGCTATGCCCCTTCCAGGGAAAAGGCGAAGGCCATCATTATGTCCGGCAATGTGTATGTCAATGGACAGAAGGAAGATAAAGCCGGAAGCAGTTTTGATGTGAGCAAGATACAGCTGGAGGTGCGGGGAAGTTCTCTGAAATATGTAAGTCGTGGTGGCCTGAAGCTTGAGAAAGCCATGGACAGCTGGGAGATTGGTTTAGAAGGTGCCATATGTATGGATATCGGCGCTTCTACCGGCGGATTTACAGATTGTATGCTGCAGAATGGTGCAGCCAAGGTATATTCGGTAGATGTGGGACACGGGCAATTGGCCTGGAAGCTTCGAAACGATGAGAGAGTGGTCTGTATGGAGAAGACCAACTTCCGGTATCTGACAAGAGAGGATATTCAGGATGACATTGACTTTGCCAGTGTGGATGTGTCTTTTATCTCTTTGACCAAGATCTTGATCCCGGCCAGAAATCTGTTAAAAGATGGTGGCGAGATGGTATGCCTCATCAAGCCGCAGTTTGAGGCTGGCAGAGAAAAGGTAGGCAAGAAGGGCGTAGTCAGAGAACGGTCTGTTCATGAAGAGGTGGTGCATAAGATCATTGATTTTGCACACAGTATCGGTTTTGATGTTCTTAATTTGGAATATTCCCCTATAAAGGGGCCGGAAGGCAATATTGAGTATTTGTTGCATATTCGCAAAAATGATTTACGTTCTGCTTTGGTGGAAGAGTGGACAGAGACAAAAGCAGAACAGAATCTGGAGCAATTGACACTTGAAAGAAGCGGTGAGTCTTTTCATACGAACTGGGAGACGTTGATCAGTAACATGGTAGACAGGGCTCATGGCACACTGGATAAGCCGGAAACGGCAGAAAAATAATTTTACGCGAAAAATGAGGCAAACGATGGAACATTTTGTGATATATACAAATCTGCATAAAGATAAGAATATGACTGTGACCAACCGCATCAGGGAATATCTGGAGGGACACGGAAAGTATTGTGTCGTTCGTGCCAAGGAGATACGAGAAGAACCGGATGATTTTGTGTTGCCGGGGGAAGCAGACTGCATGATCGTACTTGGTGGTGACGGTACCATGCTACAGGCTGCCTGGGATGTAAAAAAGCGTAATATTCCCTTGATCGGTGTAAATCTGGGAACCTTGGGTTATATGTCGGAGATTGAGTTGTCCTGTCTGGAGGAGTCTCTGGATCGGCTGATGGAAAATCGCTTCAGTATAGAGAGCCGCATGATGCTGCATGGCAGTGTGTTGTGTGGTGATGAGAAAGTAGAGGACTGGGCGTTAAATGACATTGTCATATCCAGAAGTGGTTCTTTGCAGATCATTAAGTTCAATATTTTTGTAAATGGACAGTTTTTGAATGATTATAATGCAGATGGTGTGATCATTACTACACCTACCGGTTCCACAGGATATAATCTGTCTGCCGGTGGGCCTATCGTAGAGCCGAAGGCGAGACTGATCATGATCACTCCCATTTGTCCCCATACTTTGAATCAGAGAAGCATTATCTTATCACCGGAGGATGTGATCGAGATCGAGATTCCGGAGGGAAGTGAAGGGCGCGATCAGTTGGTAGAAGTAAATTTTGACGGTAGTCACAAGATACCGGTAAAGACCGGGGATCGCATCAGAATAGTGCGGTCTGTAAAGACCACGGATTTTATCTTACTGAATCAAGTGAGTTTTTTGGAAGTATTACATAAAAAAATGAGTGAAAGCTGAAGTGGAATGAATCATCATTTCATACAGTGGGAAGGCCGGAACGTATGAAGAAAATCAGGCATAAGAAAATCATAGAGATTATCGGGCAACGTGATGTAGAGACCCAGGAGGAACTGGCAGCTTATCTGAGGGAGTCTGGTTTTGCTGTGACTCAGGCCACTGTTTCCAGAGATATCCGTGAATTGAATTTGTCCAAGGTGGCGGTGGGAAGCGGCAGGCAAAAGTATGCGGCACTAAAACAGGGAGACAGCAGGATTGGTGATAAGTATGTGCGGGTACTGAGGGAAGGATATCATTCCATGGAGATAGCCCAGAATATACTGGTCA
>JAZRJO010000449.1:0-1692 GCA_045645825.1 Acetatifactor sp.
TATCTTTGCTCATAAGATGGCGCTCTGCTCATAAGCATATACGTTCGCAAAATCATGCGAGCATGATTTATGCTCTCACACATGCTTATGGCTGAACTGATTAAATATATTCTATCAAATTTTTCAATTTCTCTCAACTGATTTCTAAAATATCTTTACAAATTCTTCATTTTACACTAAACTATATATAAGCTTGTCCGGTCAATGCATTGTTTTGTATTTAGGCACCGGACATTTTTTTTCATAATATCAGTTACAAAAGAGGGATGTATAAAATGGGTAAGAAAGCAACAAAAGCAGCAGACAACATGTATTATCTGGCACGTTCTGAGGCATCAGAAAACAATCCGGATCTGTCCAGCCGTGAGAAAGCGGCTGAGATCATCGGCATTGACCGTACCCGACTTGCCAGAATCGAACTGGACACTATCGCACCGTATCCGGAAGAGGTAAAGGCCATGGCCGCAGCCTACAATACGCCGGAGCTTTGTAACTCCTACTGTGCACAGGAATGTCCTCTGGGTAAGGGAACTGTAAAGGAGATCACCATAGATGACTTTGACCGTCTGGCGCTGAAGGTGCTGGGTTCCCTGAAGGATATCGACTCCCTCAGGGCTTCTCTGATCGCCATTTCAGAGGACGGTGTCATCGAAATATCAGAACAGGCTACCTTTCAGTCCATTCTGGATTCTCTTGAGAAGATCAGCACCAATGCCAAAGCATTACAGCTGTGGGCATTAAAAAATATCAGAATTAAAAACAAATAAGGTGTGGCTATTTACCCGCAGCCTCTTTGGCAAAAACAGTAGTCACCAGATCTTCATAAGGTACTCTCTTTTCAAGTACCTTGGGTTCCTCCAGAATATTCTGAAGCAGGGTGAAGGCATCTTCTTCAAAGATCAGATTATCCTTCCAGGTATCCTGATTATAATATCTGGCAACGATGGTGGTCAGGGTCTTAAGGTCCGTTTCTTCGAACTGAGGCGCGATCACCTTAGCGATTTCCTCCGGACTATGTGACTGCACATAGTCCATTCCTTTCTGCAACGCATTGGTAAAGGACTGGATCACATCGGGATTGGCGTCGATATAGCTCTTTTTGGCTGAAAAGGCAGTATAGGGCACATAACCGGAGTCTTCTCCCAGAGAAGCCACTACATAACCGTCACCTTTTAATTCCAGGGCAGTGGCATGGGGCTCAAATTCTACAGTAAACTTTGCCTGCCCGCTTGAGAAAGCAGCCGCAGTAGAACCAAAATCGATACTCTGGTCAATCTTCACATCAACAGCAGGATTGATATGATTCTTTTTCAGGATATACTCAAATACCATCTGAGGCATGCCGCCTGCTCTTCCACCAAGTACCTCTTCCCCGATCAGCATATCCCATTTAAAATCATCGATAGGTTCTCTGGATACCAGGAAATTGCCGGCACGCTGGGTAAGCTGCGCAAAGTTTACCACATAGTCCTTGGTACCACCCACATAGGTGTAAATGGTACTTTCACTTCCCATGAATCCAATATCTGCTTCTCCTGTCAATACAGCGGTCATAGTTTTGTCTGCCCCAAATCCGGTGACAAGAGTTAACCCGATTCCCTCCTCTTCAAAGTACCCTTCCTCGATAGCCACATACATTGGTGCAAAGTCGGGAGGCCAAGCGGTCTTAGGAAGACAATACTCAGGAACAAC
>JAZRJO010000450.1:0-5780 GCA_045645825.1 Acetatifactor sp.
GAAATTGCAAAAGTTCTGGGGAGAGATGAGAAATCCACAGACAATGCGCTGCAGCGTCTTAAATCCAAGATTCGAAAGATGCTCTAACAGTTCAGTCCCCGGTGGGGAGGCGCGCGGGCTGCAAGCAGTTCCCTTAGTCCGCGCTTGCAGCCAAGTAAACTGTTAGGAGTTTATATTCTTTTAATATTTCTTTACATTTCCTTTGTTGACATGGCTTTTATTGGGAATTATAATCAAGTACAGGTGACCGGTCTGGCGACTGGTTTTTTGTTATTCAGTAAAGGAGACAGTGCATGATTTCTAAGTTTAGTGTAAAAAAGCCGTATACAGTGCTTGTGGGGGTGGTTTTGGTCATTGTTTTGGGGATTGTGTCATTTACCAAGATGACCACCGATTTGTTGCCCAACATCAGTCTTCCGTATGTGATCGTGATGACCACCTATCCGGGGGCCAGTCCTGAAACTGTGGAGATGGCGGTGACGAAGCCTGTGGAGGCGGGGATGGCTACCGTCAGTAATATTGAGAGTATCAGTTCGGTCTCTTCGGAGAATTATTCCATGGTGATCCTGGAATTTGCCCAGTCTACAGATATGAATGCCGTATCATTGGAGATTCGGGAAAGTCTGGATCAGATTAAATCCTACTGGGATGATACAGTGGGGAATCCGGTGATCATGAAATTAAATCCGGATATGCTGCCGGTGATGGTAGCAGCGGCAGGAGTGGAGGGCATGGACAATGCTCAGGTCAGTAGTTTTGTGGAAAATGAAATCGTGCCGGATCTGGAGAGCTTAGAAGGCGTGGCAAGTGTCTCTACCACAGGAATTCTGGAAGAAAGTGTGAATGTCATCATCCGCCAGGAGAAGGTGGATCAGATCAATGAGAAAATCTTTGCTGCCATTGACGAACAGATGGCAGAGGCTGAGAAAGAGATTATAGATGGGAAGCAACAGATCTTAGATTCCAAGAAGGAGATGGCAGAAGGTAAGGCAGAGCTTGCCGAGGGTGAGTTGGAGCTGATCAAAGGGAAAGCAGAGCTTTTGGAGGGAAAGGCGCAGCTTGAAGAACAGCAGGAGACCACCAAGACAACTCTGGCAGAGACGAAGCGGGATCTTCTGACGGCCAAGGCGGATCTGGAAACTGCTAAAATGGCTTTGACCACCAATCTGACCACTGCCGGAACGGTAAATGCCAGTATTAACGAAATGGAAGTGATACTTGGTTCGGCAGAGGCTTACAAGAATGCTTATAACGGCATGATGGAAGCTACGGTTACTTCGGGTGATGCAGAAGCTGCCGGAACCTATAGGCAGTCTATCGTGAATTTGAAGGCTTCTCTCATGGGAAGTACCATTTTAATGCAGGCCGTAGAAAGCAGTGAAGATTTGAAAACGATCCTTGCAGAATTGAATCGTCTTGATTGGACGGATAGTGCCCAATATGACACGGTGCAGGGACATTTGGATACACTGGTTGCGCAATTAGGAATACCCCTTGGAATTCAGTCATTAAAAATGATGGATGTGCTCAATGGGCTTACCACAGGACTGGGGTTGGAGGCTTACGAGCAGATTGCGGCAGCCACCCTTCAGACATTGGAGGAACAGCTGGCAGCCGTAAATGCAGGATTGGTAGAGGTGGAAAAGGGAGAGCTTACTGCTGCCATAGAGTTTGCCAATGCCTATACCCAGATACAGATGGGGGAATTACAGATGGAATTTGCCCAGTCTCAGCTGGATTCAGCCAAGACCCAGCTTGAGAGCGGCGAAGAGCAGCTTACCGGTGCCGAGGAGCAGCTTACAGAAGGTGAGGACCAATTGGCTGATGCCAAGAAGACGGCATATGATCAGGCTGATATGGTGGAGATCCTGACGGTAGATACCATTAAGGGACTGCTGGCGGCCCAGAACTTTTCCATGCCTGCAGGCTATGTGACGGAAGATGGTATCGATTATATGGTCAGAGTAGGAGATAAGCCTTCTACTGTGGAAATGTTAAAGGCGATGCCCCTTATGGATCTTCATATGGAAGGGGTGCCGGTTATCACTTTGGGAGATGTGGCAGATGTTTTTTACACAGATAATTCCGGAGAAATATATACCAATGTAAACGGAAGCTTAGGCGTGATGTTATCTATTCAAAAGCAGACAGGATATTCTACCGGAGAGGTGTCGGATCGTCTGCTGGAGAGATTTGAAAAGCTGAGACAGGAGAATCCTGATCTGAAGATTATTACACTGAGTGACCAGGGTGTTTATATTGATCTGGTAATGGATTCCATTGTGAACAATATTTTGTTTGGAGGTTTTCTGGCAATCCTGATCCTGATCCTTTTCTTAAAGGATATCAGGCCTACGCTGGTGATCGCCTGCTCCATACCCATTAGTCTGGTGACAGCTGTTGTGTGTATGTACTTCAGCGGCGTGACTTTGAATATCATATCCCTGTCAGGTCTGGCCCTTGGCATTGGTATGCTGGTGGACAATTCTATTGTAGTAATTGAGAATATTTACAGATTACGGGCAGAAGGGTATTCCATGAAGGATGCGGCCATAGAGGGAGCAAGAGAGGTGGCCGGTGCGATTCTGGCATCCACGCTTACCACGATCTGCGTATTCCTGCCCATTGTATTTACGGAAGGAATTACAAGGCAGTTGTTCGTGGATATGGGCCTGACCATAGCATATTCTCTTCTGGCAAGTCTGGTCATTGCTTTGACAGTGGTGCCGGCTATGGCATCTAAGATGCTGAATAAGACAAAGGAACAATATGATGGTAAGCTTTTTCGGTGGATGACAAGGGGGTATGAGAAGTTATTAGAGGCCTCCCTGGGCATCAAACCTATTATTTTCCTGTTAATGTTAATTTTACTGGTTGGAAGTGTGTGGGCAGCTTTTACCAATGGTACGGCATTTATGTCTGATATGGATTCTACTCAGCTGACGGTTTCGGTGCAATTGGAAGAAGGTGCTACCCTGGAGGACACTGCTCAAGTGACTGATCAGGTGGTGCAGAAAATCTTAGAGCTTGATGATGTGAAGGATGTGGGAGCTATGGCTAATACTTCAACTGCCATGTCTTTATTGGGTGGTTCCGGCAGCAACTCAAGCACGAATGCTACCACGATCTATGTGACTACCATAGAAGAAAAGTCTATGAGCAATGACGAGATCGCAGATCATATTCTGGAAAGTACAAAAGATTTAGAAGCCCGGATCAGTGTGGAGACTTCCAGTATGGATCTGAGTGCGCTGGGAGGAAGCGGTATCACCATTCAGGTAAGGGGTAAGGAACTGGATGAGATTCAGAGAATTGCCGGCGAAGTGGCTGCCATCGTAGAACAGATAGAGGGTACAGAAAATGTATCGGATGGCCGGGAGGAGGCCAAAGAAGAACTGAGAATTATGATTGACCGGGAAAAAGCAGTGACTTATGGGCTTACCGTAGCCCAAGTCTATAGTCAGATATACGGCCGATTGGCAGAAGCTACGACTGCTACTACACTGGTAGCTGTGGATAAGGATTATGATGTATATGTGACCAGTGAGGCGGATCGGCAGTTGACCAGAGAACTGATCAAGGACATGGAGATCAAGGGAACTGACAAGGAGGGACAGAGTATTAAGATACCTCTTGGGGACATCGCTTCTTTCGAAAAGGCAGAGGCACTTAGCGCTATTAATCGTGTGGATCAGACCAGATATCTGTCTGTAACTG
This sequence comes from Acetatifactor sp., assembly GCA_045645825.1. Lineage (GTDB taxonomy): Bacteria > Bacillota > Clostridia > Lachnospirales > Lachnospiraceae > Acetatifactor. The sequence continues at coordinate 3,718 of JAZRJO010000450.1, forward strand.
CATCCATTGCAGAAGGTTATAATGTAGGATTGGTGTCTGCGGATGTGGAAGATGTATTGGATGATTATCAACTGACAGATGGTTACAAGCTGGTATTCTCCGGTGAAAATGAGATGATCAATGATGCCATAGGGCAGGTGGGTCTGATGCTCGTTCTGGCGCTGGTATTCATGTATCTGATCATGGTGGCACAGTTCCAGTCACTGTTGTCTCCGTTCATCATTATGTTTACCATACCTCTTGCATTTACAGGAGGATTCTTTGGGCTGTTCATCGCGGGCAGTGAGGTCAGCGTGATCGCTTTGATCGGTTTTGTTATGTTGTCCGGCATTATCGTGAATAATGGTATCGTGATCATAGACTATATGAATCAGCTGCGTGGAGAGGGGATGAGTAAGCGTGAGGCGATCCTTGCGGCAGGAAGAACCAGAGTTAGACCGGTACTGATGACTGCGCTTACCACGATCCTTGCGCTGTCTACCATGGTATTCAGCAAAGATATGGGCTCTGAGATGGCAAAACCCATGGCAATTGTAACAATTGGTGGATTAGTATATGGTACATTGTTGACACTTATCGTAATTCCTTGTATATATGACTGCTTTATCAGGGAGAAAAAGCAAGAAATCTAGCAAAAATTAAAGATTATATGGATGGATTGACGGAAATTTTGAAAAAAATGCAAAATTTCCGTTTTTCTTGTTTCTAAAAGTAAAATTTTGTGGTAAAATATGGATATATATATTTTACCGTGCCGAAGGCACCGTGTGCGAAAGTACATAAGAGGTATGCGTACAGGCAGAGCCGGGTGTATGTAAGGGAGGAATGGTTTTGATAAGGATAACGATATGCGATGACAACAGGGAGTTGTGTAAGCATTTAAAGGATGTCTTAGAGGAACGATACGGCAGGGGGGTCTGCGTAACAATATATAGTAATTTGCAGGATTTGAAGGGTGATTACGAACCGGGTAAAGAGTGTACTCCGGCAGATATCCTGATCATGGACATGGATATGAATGATGCCAATGGAATCGATGTGGTGGCAGGGATACAGGAGCGTTTTAGTCTGGTGAAAGTAATTTTTATAACTGACCATATTGAGTTCTCAACAGAGATTTTTCGCGTGAATCCCAATAATTTTTTGCTCAAGCCTATTAAGGAAGATATTCTTTTGGATGCCATAGAGCGTGCAAGAAAGCAGATACAAGAGGAAGCAGATGAATGCTTTGTGGTGGCTTTTAAAGGGACTGTATTTAAGATCAAAACCCGTGATATTATCTATTTTGAAAGTGAGAAGCGTACAGTTATTTTACATGGGCGGAATGAATCGTGGACGATCTATAAAAAGCTGGACGAGGTTCAGGAAGCAGTTCCTGATTATTTCTTGAGGTGTCACCAGAGTTATCTGGTAAATATGAATGAGGTCAGAAGCCTGAAACCCCTGTGCCTGGAATTGAATCAGGGAGATGTGATTCCGGTCAGCAGGCCTAAATATAAAGAATCAAAAGAGCGGTTTCTACAATTTCTTGGAATTGCCCATGCCAATGAATTTTAGAGAATTCGTTTGCACTCTTTTTGAAGGTATGCTATAATTTATAAAAGGGAGGTAGACAATATGCAACAGACATTCAATACAGTGAAAGTGAATAATGAGATAGAGCTTTGTGAGGTAATGAATTCTGAATGCAAAAAGGAGATAGAGAGAGCCCTTTTGAAGAATCGGATATCCTACTACATCCGTTGGCCCAAGAATTCATTTCTTTCCAAGAAAAAAGACAGTTGCATTATCTGTATTAATGACAATTCCAGAGAGGAAGCAGAAGAGGTAGTGCGCATGGTATGCGATGAGACTGGGCACAGAGTTCGTTTTATCATGAAACGTTCACATAACGATTATCTTTAGATCAGAAAATGAAATTGATGTAAAAATTTATGCAATTTGTTGTTGACAAATGATGATGCTTTTGATAGAATAACATACGGTGATTGCGTGAGCAGTCACAAGATGCTGCTGTGGCTCAGTCGGTAGAGCGTCGCATTGGTAGTGCGGAGGTCACGGGT
>JAZRJO010000451.1:0-5166 GCA_045645825.1 Acetatifactor sp.
ATTGTAACTCTTTCTGACGCTCACGCATGCTCTTCTCACCGATATATGCCTTGCGGGTATAATGATCGGGGTTCATACGCCTAAGCTGATAACTCTGGTACAACATACATTCTGCGGTGACACCTAACTTTACAGTCCGCAGTTCCTCCACATTATCGCATTTCATCACATTTCCAAGCAAATAATCCACAAAGGCTTTTACATAGTCTTCTGTGGCCACTACCTCTTCTGCCAGAGAGCCCTTCTTTACAAGGTGTTCCTGCTCTGTCAGCCGTTTCGTGTCCACAATAGATATTCTCTCCCATGGGATTTTGTTCCGCGGGTCCTGGTTCCATTGAGCCCGGCTTGATGAACTTAGTGATTCCTTGGCATCTGTCGTTTTTGAGGCGCCCTTACCACAAAGTGCCTCATAGGCCTCAAAAACCTGCTTGACATACTTGGGTTCTACGATCAGTGCCAACTTATTGTTCCCCAAATACCCCTCTATGGCATTCCTCCACTTTTCATCCCTGATATCCAGAAGATCTGCCAGAATTCTCACCGGCACGTCCTTGCCCGTGGTATCATATAACTTTAAACGCAGTGCTCTGCGGGCAGCCTCCAGCTCCTTTGGATAGGCTTTCTTACCAAGCTTAAGCTCCATCAGATCCTGTTCCAGATATCCCACTTCCTTCCGAAGACTGCGGCTTTCAGAGGTTGCTTCCTGACGCTGCCTTTCCGCATCCTCCCTCACTTCTTTGAGACCGGTTTTTAGCCTCCGGATATCTTCTCCTGTGGCATTTCCTTTACAGAACTTCTCAATATCCCAAAGCATTTGATTAGAGACGGTTTCTTCCGCTTCCCATGCTTTAAGCTTTCTCGTAGTCTCCTGCCACTTTGTTTCACTTCTTGTAAGCAGTGCAATACCATCTTCCAGACCTAAAAGCTTTGCCTCCAGATCAGAATATCCGCTGCCTGCGATAAGGCGCATGATCTCATCATATCTCTCCTGACATTCTTTCCGAAGGCGGTTATATTCTGCAAGAGAATCTATCTTTTGCTGCATGTCCAAGCGACCCTGTTCCACCTTATCCTGAAGCACTCTGATATCTTGCTCCAAAGAAAGAAGATTCAACTTATCCCTGCGGTATCTAAGACTATCTGCCATCTTACGACATCCGTAATATTTGTTATATTGCTCTTCTATTACGGATAACTCTGACAATTCATTCTTAGCGTCTTCGATTCTCTTTCGCATCCGGCCATACAGAACCACACTTTCCTGCATCTGTTCAATATGGATGTCCTGCTCCATGCAGATATATTCTTTCACAAAATCTTCCAGTCTGATATTCATACGGAAAGGAATGGCGCGCTTAAAGAGCCTTGGGAACTTCTCCATGTCCAGTCCGCCAAGGTAACTGTCGTACAGGTTCCTTCGAAATCTTTCATTATTGGTAGTATAGAAATAATCTTCTCTGCCGTATTCCTTTTTAAGCCTTGACTTAAGCTCAGCTATCGTAATCACTCTCCCAGCGGTCCGGTAATTGTCGCTAAAAGCCTGTCCCTTATGCCAGAAAAACAGCCTGTTAAAATCATTGGCCGCTGTATCCACATCAAATACAATACCCACACATTCTTTTTGACCGGTGATCGTCTGGGTAAGCTCTAACACGATAGTGGTGGAAAAGTTCTGATTGCGCTTATACTCAGCCTGACCATTCTCACCGATATTGATCATTCCCCGCAGATATTCGATCAGATTACGATCCGAATCATCCGCAGCAGCTTTATTAAAAAACCCACGTCCGTCTGTATTGGCATATAGAACGATCTGTATGGCATCGATCACGGTAGACTTTCCACTTCCGGAGTGTCCGGTGAAAAAATTGATACTCTCATGCAGATCCATTACCTTGGCATCAATATAATGCCAGTTATTCAGGACGATTCTGGAGACTGCTTTAAATGCCTGTCTGTTATTCTCCATCTGTAGTATCTCCTTCCCCAAACTGTTCCAGCAACCGTACAATATCCTCTCGCATGAGCACCACGTTGATACTCGGGAAAATGAGAATTTTGGTCTGATTATTAAGTTCCTCCATGGAATCCATAACCTCTATCATCTGATACCGCTTCAACACATTCAGCGCACGTTTCATCTCGGCCTGGGAAGTCATGCTTTTGATCAATCCAAATTCTCCTGCCTTGCCGGTCAGCTCTCCCAATGTAGTCACAATGTTCACAGAAGAAGATGCCTGTGCCATCTGTTCATCGTACAGAAGTTTTAACAGAAGCAGGTAAATGGTAGCCAATTTCGGCAATCGCTCCCCCATAACAGGCTCCCCCTGTATATAAATGGTTCCCAGCTCCGTATTGTTATAAATACTGATCCCCGCCACTTCCAGGTATTCCTGCAAAAACTCCATATGCTTTTCACAAAAATAATACTCTTTATTGATCACCATCCGCCCGGCTCTGCGGTCATAACGCCGCTCCAGTATAAACGTCTGACGATACAGCTTCTGAAGCACCTCACCAAGCTCCTCCTGCTCTTTGGTGGACAGTTCTTTTATATATGCTAACACTTATCCTTCGTTCCTTTCCACTATACCATTTATACCATTTTTCTCTGCCGTCTCACGCTCTGCAAATATCATCTCCGGATAACTATAGAATCCGTTACGAATCTGCTTGCCGGACAAGCTGACCTGAAATCTGCTGTTCTTACGCATGGCAAGATCATATGCCAGAATCAGCTTCTCAAAGGTCTCATCGTCTAAATAAGGAAGATCCTTCGCCACAAAAATACCGGCCTCCAGATGTGATTCCACAAACTCTTCTATCTGCTGCCTGGTAAATCTGTGGTGGATCTGATTTAGCTTCAGCACATCCTCTCTGCTAAGCTCATCCTGTTTGTCCATTTCCTCCACCAGTTCCTCAAACTTCCTGGGATTTCGCCTTTTATACAGAGGACTGTCATGTAAGATATCAAAACCGGACAACTGAAAGCTCTGCGCCGTAAGCGCAAGTCTCTTCCTGCTTTGTTCTTCGTCACCACTTCCAAGCTTATGTAACAGCTGTACCAACAGCCCCTTCCTGTCATCTTCTTCCCTAAGCAGGTAATTCAGCCGACTCACTGTAGCGCGTACGTACTTACTATGCTCCTTGTCCATATTAGCAATACGATTCTCAATATCATCAAATCCCCGCTCAATCTGATCGATCAGATCCAGTACATCCGTACTTCTGCGCCTGCGAAAATAGCTTTCTGCGCCGGATACTGCCAAAGGCATCCCCTCCCGGCAATCTTCCCGACTTTCCGAATTTTCGCTCTCCTGCCTCATATTGCTCTGCCGTACCTTGGAAAGCCACTCCTCGTCCTCACGCATTTCCTTCAAGCAACGCTTGATATCCATTTTATAAATGTAGAAATTATCACTGGTCTTCAGAATATGATATTTCTTCCTGACCACCTCTTCCACATACCCTTCCAGATGCTCCTTAAGAAGCTCTCCGTAAGTCCTTGCATGAATCAGCTTGTCAAAAAACTTGTCCATATTATGTAACATGTCCTGCAATGCCTTATTCAACTTCCTGGTATTCACCAGCGCCGTCTGTAACATAGCAATATTCATCCTGCTGTCACTTCTGAAAGAAAACAGTGTTGCATACACATTCTGTATATAAACCTGCGTATCCTCCTGTGCCTCATTGGCAAGCTTATCAAAAGCCTCTATCATCACCGCCGCATAATCGGGGATCACGATATTGGTGGTCATCGTATTATAATCTTCCACCTTCCGAAGCCACCCTGCCCTTATAAGCCAGTTCAGAATCCTCCTTGGCAGAGACAGACTTAAACTTTCCTCATCCTCCGATTCTTCTCTCTCAAAAGTATAACTACCCACGCTGCACATATCACTCAAAACCTGCAGACACGCTTCTCTGCTCAAAAAATAGTTACTATACTCATATTCATCATTGAGTACCAACAGCGCCTCTATATAAATCTCCCGGTTCACAGACCGGAACAACCCCCACAATCCCTGGGGAATCTCGTACTGAAATTTCAAATTAGTACCTCTTCCTGCCATATCATTTATTACTCTTAATAATTAAATATACCATATTTTTATGCTAATATCAACCATTCACGCTTATTTCACACATACAATGCAGCCACAATTGCCCTCTTCACTTAAAGAGAAAAGCGACCGTCCCGGGCGTGGGCAGATGTTTGCCTTGGCCGGGACGGTCGCTTTTCGACCCCCTTGCAGTTTTGGAAGCCGCCAGAATACTTATATAATGATACAGACCATGCCGCCATTGCTGTCATTAACGATTTTTTGCATGGTATCCTGGAGTTTTATCTGGCTTTCTTCACCTATGGAAGCTACCTTGGAATTAATTCCCTCTCCTACAAGTTGTTCCACTGTCTTACCAAAGATGTTGGTGTCCCAAATACCTTGTGCAGAGGTATCGGCCTGATTGATATATCTGATCAGGTCATCTGCCTGTTCCTGCGTTCCAACGATAGGGGCGATCTCGGTCTCAATGTTGGCGCGGATCATGTGGATGGAAGGGCTGACTGCTTTTATTTTTACACCAAACTTATTGCCATGTTTGATAAGTTCCGGTTTGTTTAAAGTGATTTCATCCTTTTCCGGAGTTACTACACCGTATCCTTTCATGCGTACACTATTCATGGCGCTGAGGACTTTGGCGTATTCTTTTTTCATGGATGCAAATTCTTTGAGGCAGCTGATCAGCTGATATTCATCGGTTATGGATTCTCCCACCATGTCTGACAGCATCTCGTAGTAATATGCTTCATCAACGTCAAGCTGCACCTTTACGCATCCATCGGACATGTTGACACAGTCAGTCTTGGTGCGTTTGATGTATTGGCAATCCATTTGTATGGGACGCTCGACCACATCTCTGACGATATCGTATACCTTCATCAATCCAAGGGCTTTCTCGATCAGTTCCAGTTTCATATGGTTATCATTTGGGAGCATCTCCACCCATTTGGGCATGTAAAACTCAATGACTGAAATGGGGAATTCATACAAGATCTGTTCTAAGATTCTGTGAATGTCTTCTTTTTTCAATTGTTCACAATTTACCGGTAATACTGCCACTTCATATTTCCCACTGATTTCCTCTGCCAGCTTTTTAGTA
>JAZRJO010000452.1:0-3439 GCA_045645825.1 Acetatifactor sp.
GTCATCGTACACATTGGTCGGTTGCTGACGGTCTGGCAGCATATTTTTGTTCTTATCTTGCATAATACACCTTCCTTTTGTGTTGCCTGAATCTACTCACCTTTACTGATGATTTCCAAAATGTTGATCAAATCATGAATATTGTGTAGCTGTACATCACGTTCAAGGATATTGTTTTTCAGGTCAATGGATAAAGTTTCAAATTTTTCCCTGAGTTCAGGGGCTACATAAGATGCCATGTTATCACCTCCGGGATAGTTTGTGCAGAATGTGGAATATTATTCGAAGTAAATTCGTGGTTCGTTTTCCCAGTCAAATTGCCCCTGGCAATTGTCAGAATTTTCTTGCAACTTACAAAATATGACCAATTAGAACAACTTTAAAAAAATTAAAAAAAGTACTTGCTTTTTTTCTACAACGTGATATAATCATACTTGTTCACGGGGTGTGGCTCAGCTTGGTTAGAGCGCCGTCTTAGGGAGGCGGAGGTCGCGAGTTCGAATCCCGCCACTCCGATAGGAGAATATCCAGTAAAACAAGCATTCGAGGAATCGAGTGCTTGTTTTTTCTTAAATGCTTGGGCAGCTTTGTCAGAGGCGATCACTGAGTCCAAGGTGTATTTGGCCAATGCGTGGGTAATGAAAGGGTATGGTATAAAAGGATGATCATTTTATTGTTGGTTGTGGTGTGGCTGTTATTGATTCTGGTTCGTGCTATCCATTTTAAACCACATCAGGAGCCTGAGATTCAGGCGACGGCTGTTACGCTGAAGAAAGAGAAAATTATTGCCGATATGGCAGATATGATCCGCTGTAAGACGGTATCTTACAGAGAGGAAGAGATGATGGATTGGGAAGAGTTCCGCAAGTTTGAAGCGCTGCTTCGGGAACGTTTCCCGTTGGTACATAAGGCCTGTTCTTTAGAAAAAATAGGCAAAACCGGATTGTTGTATCACTTAAAAGGGAAAAGCAGCAATAATCCTTCTGTGTTCATGGCTCATTATGATGTGGTTCCCGTTGTGGAAGCCGGCTGGGAAAAGCCTGCTTTTGAAGGACTCATAGAAGATGGTGTACTTTGGGGCCGGGGAACATTGGATACCAAAGGAACCATGTGTGGTGTCATGGAAGCGGCAGAGCAGCTTTTAGAGGAGGGATTTATACCGGAGCAGGATATGTACTTTGCTTTTTCCGGGGAAGAAGAAATCAGTGGAAGCGCTTGTCCTGAGATGGTTGCATGGTTTGAGGAGCGTGGTATTCGTCCGGCCATGGTAGTGGATGAAGGCGGTGCAGTAGTAGAGAATGTGTTCCCGGGAGTGACCGGGGAGTGTGCATTGATCGGTATCGCAGAAAAGGGAATGACAGACTTGCAGCTTGTGATGGAAGGAAACGGCGGTCATGCGTCCACGCCGCCTGTGCGTACCATGCTGGGGCAGCTATCGGAAGCTGTGGTGAGAATCGAAAAGCATCCTTTCCCGGGACAGTTGACTGCGCCGGTAGCCGGAATGTTTGATGTGCTGGGAAGGCACGCAGGATTTGGATATAGAATACTGTTTGCCAATATGTGGTGCTTTCAGCCTTTGTTTGACCTAGTGTGCAGGCTTTCAGGCGGGGAACTGAATGCCATGATGAGAACGACCTGTGCTGTTACCCGGATGGAAGGAAGTAAGGCGTTTAATGTGCTGCCTTCCAGAGCCAGTGTAGGAATGAACCTCAGACTGATGGAGAAAGATACGGTAGAAAGTGCGAAAGCTTATATAGAGAAGGTAATTGGAAATAAAAGAATCCAGATTCAAGTGGTAGAGGGGATGAATCCGTCTATCTGCTCGGATACTGCCTGTAAGGAGTGGGAGAAGTTAAAAACAGCCATTCGCCAGACATGGCCTAAAGCACTGGTGTCACCCTATCTGATGATGGCTTGCAGTGATTCCAGACATTACTGCAGAATCACAGACAGGGTATATCGATTCTCAGCCATGAAGCTGTCTAAGGAAGAGCGGGGCATGATTCATGGGAATAATGAGAGAGTGCCAATCACTACACTGCTTACTACGGTGGAATTTTACATTAGGCTGATGAAGGAGTGTTAATATGCAAAAACAGGACAAGTCCGCAAAACGGGTACAGGGTCCCTGCCCCGCAGCAGAGAAATGTGGCGGTTGTAAATGGATTCACAAGCCTTACCGGGAGCAGCTTGCTTTGAAGGAGAAGTGGGTCAGAGAGTTGATGTCGCCCTATTGCAAGTTGGAACCCATCATCGGTATGGAAGAGCCGAAGCATTACAGGAACAAGGTTCATGCAGTATTTGGAGAAGACAGGAAGCATAATCCCATCTCTGGAATCTATCAGGAGGGAAGCCACACAATTGTACCGGTGGACTCTTGCTTGATTGAGAATCAAAAGGCAGATGCTATCATCGTATCCATTCGAGATCTTTTGAAATCCTTCAAGATACGCCCCTACAATGAGGATACCGGGTATGGACTTCTGCGTCATGTGCTGATCAGAACCGGACACGTCACAGGGCAGATCATGGTGGTTCTGGTGCTTGGATCTCCGGTGATGCCTTCTAAGAATAATTTTGTGAAGGCGCTTCTAAAGCTGCATCCGGAGATTACGACTATTGTGGTCAACGTAAATAACCGCAATACCAGTATGGTGTTGGGAGAGAAGGAGCAGGTGATATACGGCAAAGGGTATATCGAGGACGTGCTTTGCGGCAAGACTTTTCGTATTTCTCCCAAGTCTTTTTATCAGGTGAATCCTGTGCAGACCGAAAAACTGTATGGCAAGGCCTTGGAATTTGCTGCACTCACGGGCAAAGAGACAGTAGTGGATGCATATTGCGGTACCGGAACTATCGGGCTGATCGCCAGCGACAAGGCAGGTAAGGTCATCGGTGTGGAACTGAATCAAGATGCGGTGAAGGATGCCAGGATCAATGCCAAATATAACGGCGTGAAAAACATTCAGTTTTACCAGAATGATGCCGGTAAATTCCTGGTAGAGATGGCTTCCCAGGGAGCAAAGGTGGATGTGGTATTGATGGATCCGCCCAGGGCCGGCAGTGATGAAGCATTTCTTAGTAGTGTGGTGCAAATTGCACCAAGCAGAATCGCCTATATTTCCTGCAATCCGGAGACATTGGTGCGTGATCTGGGGTACATGAAGAAAAAGGGATATCAGGTGAAGAAAGCAGTTCCTGTGGATATGTTCCCTTATACGGACTTAAAACATGTGGAAATGGTGTGCCTAATTGAGAAAAAAGGATGAAAATAAAAACCGCTGTCGGCCGAAATAAGGCCAGGCAGCGGTTTTTGTTGTATAATTCTTGATATGATCTAAAATAGTACTGGATATCAATTGGTATAGTTATCAAAGTAACCCTGTACCAAGATCACCGGTGTACCTTTATCTCCGGAACCGGAGGTCAGGTCACACAG
>JAZRJO010000453.1:0-5212 GCA_045645825.1 Acetatifactor sp.
AATATATTTCCATGGTGATCGCCGGAAAGAAACTGAAGAGTTCTTTTGTGGTAAATGATACAGAGGCTAAACTTGTCAGCGGCCAGTTTGCAGCACTTTCTGTCAAAAGCAATTATAGAGAGGACTGTCTGACGATTCCGGTTAATGCGCTTTACCATGACCAGAAGGGCAGTTATGTCTATCTAATCGAAGGAGATAAAAGACTTCGTCGGGATGTGGAAACAGGTATTACAACAGAGGTAAAAGTCCAAATCGTCAGTGGTCTGAAAGAAGGGGATGCAATTCTTCTTTCCGAGAAAATGCTGCAGTCTAAGGATGCTAATTATAAGACAGTTACCGTAGAGCCGGGAGAATATCGTAAGGAGGCCAAGGGCTCTGCCAGGCTGATGTATCCGGTGACGAAACAGCTTGTGATAGAGCATGATGGGGCAAGGATCAAAGAGATTACAGTTCGGAGTGGCAGGGAGGTGAAAGCCGGCGATGTGCTGGCAACCTATACGATTGAAAAGAGTCTGGTTGATCTGGAGGCTATGAAACTGAATCTGAAGAGAGCGCAGGAGAAATTTGAAGCAGAGAAGATAAACCGGCAGGCTACAATTGCCAAGATGCAAGAGGAGGCGGCGCTGCTGAAAGATATCTACGAATATCGTATTGCGGAGTATAAGATACAGAAACAGTATATCAGTTATAGTCAATACGTGTACCAGACAGAGAAGACACTTGCCAAGCAGACGGAGAAAATGGAGGAAGCTGAGGCACAGGTATCTGATGGAACAATAATCGCACCCTTTGACGGCGTGATAGATGAGATTGCATCTTACACCACCGGTGACCGGATTGATAAAGGAACAGTTTTGATAACAATGTATTCGCCGGATATGTATTGGGTGGAGGTAAACAGTGATGCGAAAAATCTGCGGTATAATATGGAGGTTACCGTTTCAGCAGGACCTAAAAACAATGTGCAGACTTATATTGGCACTGTGATCAGTTCGCCGAGTGTGTTTTCGGAAGATGTGCAGGAGAATGTGGCATATATTGCATTGAATGATTTTGTGGAGAGTGATAAGCTTGCGATGAACCTAAAGTTTGAAAGCGTATCAGAACTGCTTTGTAATGTGATCACATTGGACAGAAGTCTACTGGAAAGAGAAGATGGTAAAACATATGTATATCTGTTGAATGAAGGAAAGCTTCAGAAACAATATGTGGTGGAAGGGTTCGGCAATGTGTTGGGATCTTGGATCGTTGACGGACTGTCAGTAGGACAGACTGTCGTAGTGGATTAGGAGGTGAGAGGATGTTTCGTTTTGTTTTACGGAAAATACTTAATAAGAAATGGATGCTTCTCAGTCTTTTGATCGGTAATATTCTTTTAGTGGGTGTGGCCGTGGCTAATCCCATGTATTCGAAAGCAATATTGCAGCGTACCCTGATCAGACAGCTTGGGGATTATTTCGTTGAGAATAACATTAATCCCGGTAGTGTAATGGTGAAAAACAACTATTATTCCAATAATACCGGCAAGTCAATGAACAATATAAAACATGCTGAAGAGTTACTTGCACAGATGATAGGGGAATTGAATATACCTTCTTTGGCGACAGTGACTTCTTACAAACTGAATGAGAAAGCGATTCCGGATGTTCAGATTGAAGGTGAGAAGGAAGAACACATGATAAAACTGTTCTGCTCGTCTGAAATAGAAGATCATATAAATATCACATACGGAGAAATGTACAACGCAGAGATCAAAGACCGTGTGATAGAAGCAATTGTGAATGAAAGAACGTTTGTAGAAAACAATCTGGTCATAGGATCGGAATTTGAATTACTCGGGCTGACAGAGAAACAGGAAGAGCCTTACCGCTTAAAAATCGTAGGTATTTTTGAAAGTCTTGATGAGCAGGAGCCTTACTGGGAAACGGCCCCTTCTTACTGGAGTGATACATATGTGATAGATAAGGGGCTGTTCGAGAAGGTGGTGATCGGGTCCGAGAAGAAACTGTATTTTTCGGTAGCCTGGTATGGTGTCTTGGATTACCAGCAGATGAAAGCAAAGGAAGCTGACCGTGTTCTTGAAATTACACAAAGATATCAAGAGGCTTTCAAGAAGAAGAATATCAATGGTTTCTGGCCGTATTATCGAGAAATATTAGAAAATTTTGTACTTCAGGCCAAGAAGCTGAACACCACGATCAGGGTGCTTCAGATTCCAATTTTTGTATTGTTGGCAGCATTTATATTTATGGTATCAAGACAGATGTTGGATATGGAGCAGAATGAAATCGCTGTGTTTAAAAGCAGAGGTGCTTCGAGGGCGCAGATCGTGAAATTATATATTCTGCAAAGTCTTCTGATTGCGCTGGTAGGTATTGTTGCCGGTATTCCTTTGGGGGCATTGATATGCAAGATACTGGGGTCATCCAATGCATTTCTGGAATTTGTAAAAAGAACTGCACTTGTGGTAACACTGGATACAAATGTGTGGATCTTTGCGCTGGTGGTTGCGGTGTTTGCTATGGGAACGATGGTATTCCCTGTGATAAAGGCGACCAACATTACGATTGTTCGCAGTAAGAGAGAAAAGAACAGAAAGAAAAAACGTCCCTTCTGGCAGACGATCTATCTGGATGTGATTTTACTTGGGATATCCTGTTATGGATTGTATCAGTTTTATGGTCAGGAAGATTATTTGGCACAACAGGTTCTTGACGGTGCTTCACTTGATCCGGTTCTCTATCTGAGTTCCTCACTGTTTATGTTGGGATCAGGACTTTTAATCTTAAGAGTATTACCTTGGCTGATCTGGTTGGTGTTTAGCCTTGGTAAGAGATGGTGGTCTCCGTCAGCATATGTTTCTTTTCTGAAAGTAATGCGTTCCGGTCAGAATCATGGTTTTATTGTGGTATTTTTGGTGTTGACAGTGAGTATGGGTATTTTCAGTACACGAACTGCGCGGACGATCAATGCCAATAATGAAGAGCGAATCAATTATAATGTTGGGACAGATATTGTTCTTCAGGAACAGTGGGCTGATAATTCTTCAGCAGCAGATGAAGATATAATGGGCAGCAGTATTGGGACGGAAGATATCACCTACATAGAGCCTGATTTCGGTAAATATACGGAACTGGAGGGGGTAGAGAAAGCCACAAAGGTTCTGGTTGAAGAGAACGGATCTGTATCTCTGGAAAAGGGAAGATTAAACGGCGTACAGATTATGGGAATTCACACGAAGGAATTCGGAGAAGTTGCGTGGTTCAAGGAATCCCTGTTATCTGTCCACTGGTATGAGTTGCTCAATGCAATGTCTGCGAATGTAGGCAATATATTGGTGTCCGGTAATTTCAGAGATCTATATGGTTATAAAGTGGGAGACGTGCTGAGTTATAATAATAAGAATGGCGATTCTGTCAGAGGTGTCATAAGTGGTTTTGTGGATTATTGGCCGACTTATGCACCATATACAAGAACAAAAGGTATGGACGGAATCTATAAACAGTCAGATCATTTCCTGATCGTGGCAAATCTGGCACAGCTGCAGTCAGCCTGGGGAATCACACCGTATCAGGTATGGATCAAAGTCAAAGACTCCACGCAATTTATATATGATTATGCTAATGAGTCGGGGACGCAGTTTATAATGTTTAAGGATAGGGCGGCTGAACTTGTTACTCAGAAAAACGATCCCGTATTCCAGGGTACCAATGGTATCCTTACAATTGGTTTTATTATTGTATTACTGCTTTGTGCGGTGGGCTTTTTGATCTATTGGATTTTATCCATTCAGTCCAGAACACTACAGTTTGGTATTTTCCGCGCAATGGGAATGTCCGGTAGGGAAGTGCTTGGAATGCTTGTGAATGAACAAATCTTTATATCGGGTACCTCAATCTGTGGTGGCGTACTGGTGGGACATTTGGCGGCAAAATGGTTTGTTCCCTTGATCCAGATTGCATATTCTTCTGCAGACCGCGTCCTGCCGTTGGAGATTATCAGTAATAGTCAGGATTATTTCCGGCTGGGCGCTATGATCGGATTGATGATCTGTGTATGTATGATCGTGTTGGGAATTTTGATTTCCAGAATCAAGATTACACAAGCACTTAAGCTGGGAGAGGATTAAGGTGTGAGTATGGCAGATATTATTGTGGCAGAAGGTATAAAAAGAGGATTTCCGGTTCCCGGGAATCAGACATTCTGGGCCCTTAAGGGTATTGATGTGGCAATCCCGCAGGGAAAACTCACTATACTAAGGGGCAAATCGGGTTCTGGTAAGACCACCCTGATGAATATTCTCAGCACGCTGGATCCGGCAACTGAGGGAAACTTATACATAAAGGGCTCCGAAGTGGCAGGGCTATCTGAACGGCAGAGAGAAAAACTCAGGCGGACACAGATCGGGTTTATTTTTCAGTCGGTAGCATTGATTCCCATGATGAGTGCCTATGAAAATGTGGAATTTGCGTTGCGCCTTGCAAAATACAAAGGTAATCACAAAAAGCGTGCCGAGGAGTGCCTGAAAATGCTGGGACTGGGCAACAGACTGCATCATCTTCCCCAGGAATTATCCGGTGGTGAACAGCAGCGTGTAGCCATTGCAAGAGCCATTGCTCATGAACCGGATGTGATCTTTGCGGATGAGCCTACGGCGGAACTGGATACCAATACGGGTCTTCAGGTAATTAAGATTTTTAAGGAATTAACGGCGCAGCAGGGAGTTACTATTGTAATGACGACCCATGATACGGAATTGGTAAAGCTTGGAGATAAGGTGTATCATCTGGAGGACGGTGAGATAGTTGAATAATATGATTGTATGTGAAAATCTTGTAAAGATATATAAGACGAAGGATTTGGAAGTGCTTGCACTGCAGGGGCTGGATCTGGAAATCGCATCCGGAGAACTGATGGCGATCATTGGAAACAGCGGAAGTGGTAAGTCTACACTTTTAAATATGCTGGGAGGACTGGATCGCCCTTCTGCGGGGAAATTGTTAGTAGACAACAAAGATCTGACCCGGTTAAGTGATAAGGAACTGGTAGATTATAAGAGAAAAACCGTAGGATTTGTATGGCAGAATAATGCCCGAAACCTTATTCCGTATCTCCCTGCATGGCAGAATGTTCAGATGCCAATGCTTTTTGCGGGCAAGAATGCAAGTGAAAGCCGGAAAAGGGCAGAGGAACTGCTGGAACTCGTCGGTCT
>JAZRJO010000454.1:0-1646 GCA_045645825.1 Acetatifactor sp.
GCAAGCCCCGGACGCTACTCCACTGTCACGGACTTCGCCAGATTCCTCGGTTTATCCACATCGCACCCTCTCCCCACAGCCACATAGTACCCAAACAGCTGTAACGGTATGATCGCCAGTGAGTTGGCAAACAAAGGATCCGTCTCCGGAATATAAACCACATAATCAGAAACTTTTTCAATAGCAGTATTCTCTTCACAAGTCACTGCCATAACAAAAGCCCCTCTGGCCTTCACCTCTACAATATTACTGACCATCTTCTGATAAAGCGCAGGCTGAGTAGACACTGCCACCACAAGGGTCCCCTCCTCAATCAGAGAAATGGTACCATGCTTCAGTTCCCCCGCCGCATAAGCTTCAGAATGGATATAAGATATTTCTTTCAGTTTCAGGGAACCCTCCAGGGAAATGGCATAATCAATCCCTCTCCCAATAAAGAAGTTATCCTTCGCCCCCACATTACGATTGGCATAGTGCTGCATCGTTTCCTTCTGCCCCAAAAGCATCTCAAGGTGATAAGGCAAGCGTTTTAATTCTGTCAACAATCCCCGGAAACGATTCTCATCCACAAGTCCCCTCAATTTTGCAAGCTTTAATGCCAGCACATATAAAGCCACCAGCTGGGCGCTGTACGCCTTAGTAGTGGCCACGGATATCTCAGGCCCTGCCCAGGTGTACATGACGCTGTCTGCTTCTCTTGCAATGGAACTTCCCACTACATTGACGATTCCCAGAATCCGAAACCCTTTTGATTTACTCTCCCGTAACGCCGCCAAAGAGTCTGCGGTCTCGCCGGACTGGCTGACGATGATCACCAGACTATTTTCCTCCAATATGGGATCGCGATAGCGGAACTCGCTGGCCAGATCTACTTCCACCGGAATTCTTGCCAGCGCTTCGATCACGTACTTACCGGTCATTCCCGCATGGTACGCAGAGCCACATGCCACGATATGAATCCGCCTCACCTTCCGAAGCTCCTCATCTGTCATATTCAATTCTTCTATGACAATATCATCCTCCTTGATCCTGGGAGAGATCGTATCTGTCACTGTCTTAGGCTGTTCATACATTTCTTTTAGCATGAAATGCTCGTAACCGCCTTTCTCTGCGGCATCTGCATCCCAATCAATGGTCACCGCTTCTTTGGTCAGTTCCTCCTCATCCACCGTATAAAAAGTCAAACCGTCTCTTTTCAGACGGACCACTTCCTGATTATCTACATAATATACAGTTCTGGTATATTTTAAAATAGCAGGTACATCAGAAGCGATAAAGCATCCTTCTTCGTTCCTGCCTACTATCAGGGGACTGTCTTTTCGGACTGCATAGATTTCATCCGGATGGTCTGCAAACAGGATCCCCAGCGCATAGGTGCCCTCCACCCGATGAAGTACCTTGGTAATAGCCTCCAGAGGATTTCCTTTATAATAATAATCCAACAGATGTGCAAGCACCTCTGTGTCAGTCTCTGACACAAACTCGTAGCCCTTACTGATCATTTTCTTTTTCAGAGGAATGTAGTTCTCGATGATGCCATTATGCACTACGACAATGGTTCCGGCCGGATTCAGGTGTGGGTGAGAATTCACATCACAAGGCGCACCGTGGGTGGCCCATCTGGTATGACCGATACCGGGGGTTGC
>JAZRJO010000455.1:0-1666 GCA_045645825.1 Acetatifactor sp.
GCAGGCTGTGGGGCACTTCTTGGGCGGCGGGGAACCGCTGACAGGAGTAAGGCCGGTATGGCATGGCAGTTCGCAGTTGCAATACCATAAGAGTTACTAAGAATTTACAATGCACAGAAATGAAAATTAAAAGCAACACCCCCAACCACAAAACTCGCGCTACGTGCTCAAACATGTTGTGGTAGGGGGTGTTAACACTTCCATTTCTGTACATTGTAAACTCTAAGTAACTCTAATAGTCTTGCAGATGCCGAACTGCCATGCCATACCGGCCTTACTCCTGTCAGCGGTTCCCCGCCGCCCAAGAAGTGCCCCACAGCCTGCGCTGTTGCCCTCATATATCAGTATTGTAACGCTCAGATTATTACTTATTGTAGATTATTTGATAATTTATTGCTCTGCAAGGGCTTGTTTTACTGCGCTTTTGGCGATTTGGAGTTCTTCGGTGGTTATCGGTTCGTCCAGATCGTTGAAAGAGATCTTGTCGATGTCATTTCCGGTGAAGTAGGCATACCAGAGCATTGCCAGGATCAGTCTGCCCAGGCCAAAGGTTGCGTGATAGGTGTCGCGATGAATCTTTGGGATTCCGTTTTGGAGAGCATGGGCGAAAGCGGCTCCGCTGGGGATGATGCCGTCTGCTTGGATGGCTTTGGCGGCCTGGTCGTAGCAGCGTTTTACCTGTGCAAACATCTCGTCATAGGTCTGGAAGCCATTGTTGATGGCTTTATCACTGTAACTTTCATAGCCCCAGGTCTGGTGAATCAGTAATTTAGCCTTGGGACACATGAGGCGGATGTATTTGGAAAGTTCTGTCAAGTAAGGTTCATAACTGTCTTCCTGATAGGAATAGTGACTGGCCTGTTGGATGGTGATGTAATCCCAGTTTCTGGCAAGAAGTGCTTCCTTGATGCTCATGGAAAAGCCGGTTCCACTGTTGCCGTTTATTTCCAGACCGTAAGCGCGCTTGTCTCCCATCATGTTGCGGTAGTGGACTTCCAGCGGACATCCACCTATGTATAGATTTACAGTTTGTATGGATACACCTTCTTTTCTTGCTAATTGGTGAATGTATCTCTGGGCATCTTGACTGAAGCTGTTGCCGATTGAAAGGACATTGATTGGTTTCATAATTTTCCTTCTGACTGCTTTTTAGCAGTCTTATTATTTTAATTGTAGTCTATCTCCTACTATAATTAATATTGTAAACTTCTAAACTGCCATTGTCAAGTGGGTATTTTACAATTTATATTGAAAATTCTTCCGTCAATTCTAATCGTTCCCAGATCGCTGCAAAGTCAACCACACACTCCCCTTGAAATATAGACACAGGAATTTTGCCATCGAATGGGTAGATATGAGGAATCAAATCTTCTTCAAAGTAATATGTGATAATCACCTTTTTCTGAAGATCTACCAGCCAATATTCACGGACACCTGCATCCAGATATTTCAACATCTTCTTGGTGTAATCCTTCTTTCTTGTGGAAGCGGACGTAATCTCTATCACCATGTCAGGTGCACCATAGATCCCACGCTTGATCCGTTGTTCCTTTGCACAGGAAATGATCACATCGGGCTGAACCATTGTACGATTATCTTTATCTAACTGTACATCTAATGGAGCAACAAGCACCTTGCACCTTCCATCTTTCTTCCTGATATGATC
>JAZRJO010000456.1:0-2198 GCA_045645825.1 Acetatifactor sp.
GATTATTATTCCGGCAACCGTTTTCTTCTCGCTGGTTCTGGCGGCGCTGCTGAACACAAAAATCAGGGGCCGCGGAGTCTTTCGTGTGATCTTCTTTATCCCGACGGTGACCATGTCCGCAGCCATTGCAATGGTCTGGCGATGGATCTTCAACGGTGATTTCGGAATTCTGAATTATCTGGTGAAGCCCATCCATCCTAAGGAAGAGATACAGATCGTGCTCAAACGGCAGCTGGAGCGTGTGGTTCTGTTTTATTATCGTAAACAAAAGTGAGGAGTAGAGGGAATGTATAATGGCTATACACGCACCTGTGGATTGATCGGCGATCCTGTGGAGCATACCATATCACCACTGATTCATAATTACTTGGCTGAGAAAATGGGGGATAATCTGGTCTATGTACCCTTCCATGTGCCACAGGGCCAAGTGGAGGAGGCGGTAAAGGGAGCTTTTGCACTGAATCTTTTGGGCTGCAATGTGACAGTACCTTATAAAAGTGAAGTGCTTCCCTATTTGGAGCAGCTCGATCCGTTGGCCCAAAGGATCGGTGCAGTCAATACATTGGTGAGACTGGAGAATGGATTTAAGGGCTATAATACCGATATGCCGGGGCTTTACAGAGCGCTTGTGAGAGATGGTGTGATGATTCAGGGAGCAGAGGTGCTGATATTGGGAGCAGGCGGTGTGGCAAGAGCAGTAGCCATATTGTTGGCTGAAAAAGGTGCTTCCCGCATCGTGATCCTGAACAGGAGCGTTGAAAAGGCGTTTCTTATAGCACAAGAGGTC
The DNA here is from genome assembly GCA_045645825.1 of Acetatifactor sp. Classification (GTDB taxonomy): domain Bacteria; phylum Bacillota; class Clostridia; order Lachnospirales; family Lachnospiraceae; genus Acetatifactor. The sequence continues at coordinate 788 of JAZRJO010000456.1, forward strand.
AATGAGTACGTAGGCAGAGAGTTGGTAGAGGTATTGCCGCTTGCAGAGTATAGAAAGCTGACAGGCAGTTATCTGGTCATTCAGGCTACCAGTGTGGGTATGTATCCCAAAGTAGATGAGGTGGTCATTGATGATCCGGATTTCTACAAATTGGTCCATACGGGATATGACCTGATCTACAATCCGCCGGTCACCCGGTTCATGCAGCTTGTCCGCCAGTGTGGAGGCAAGGCTTACAATGGTCTTGGAATGCTGTTGTATCAGGGTATCATAGCCTATGAACTTTGGACAGGCAAAGCGGTCAGTGATGCGTTGGCTGATGAGGTTTATGACAAGATGATGGAAGCGATGGACAACAAGAATCTTGTTTTGATCGGCTTTATGGGAAGCGGCAAGACTTCCGTGGGAGTCAGATTGTCCTATCTGCAAAAGTGTGACATTGTGGATACGGATAAATTGATCGAAGACAGGGAAGGTAAGAGTATCAGTGAGATTTTTGCCACAGAAGGTGAAGAAGCCTTTCGTGACAAGGAGACGAAGCTTTTAAAGGAATTGGCCGGGAGCCTTCACGGAAAAATACTGTCTGTGGGTGGAGGCACACCGATTCGGGAAGAAAATCGCAGGTTGTTAAAGCAGATCGGCACAGTTGTCTATCTGAGAATCTGTCCGGAAACGGTATATGAGAGGCTAAAGGGTGATAATACAAGACCCTTGCTGCAGTGTGAGAATCCTTTGGAGCGCATCGCTGCCTTGTTGGCGGGAAGAAGAGAAGTTTATGAGGATGCAGCTGATGTAGTGGTGGATGTGGATGGTCTTGCTATGGAGGAAGTACTTTCTATCATACAATCAAAGTTTACAACGAGATCCAAGTAGAGACAGATAAACAAATTGAAAAAGGAGCAGAATAAAATGAAGTTGCTGGTGATCAATGGACCTAACTTGAATTTTTTGGGAATCCGAGAGAAAAGTATATACGGGACTCAGGATTATGATTATCTTTTAAAAATCATCAAGGATAAGGGACAGAATGAAGGACATGATATTACTGTGTTCCAGAGTAATCATGAAGGTGCAATCATTGACCGGATCCAGGAGGCCTATTTTGACGGCACAGAAGGGATTGTGATCAATCCCGGCGCATTTACCCATTACAGCTATGCCATCAGGGATGCACTTGCCAGTATCACAGTGCCTAAAGTGGAGATTCACATCTCAGACATCACCAAGAGAGAAGAGTTTCGCAAGATTTCTGTAACTGCTCCGGTGTGTGACAAGCAGATTTATGGTCAGGGATTGCAGGGGTATTTGCAGGCCATTGATTTTATTATTGGATAAGGAAGAAACTTCTACTTTTGATGGGTGGCAGTACCTACCTTCTAAATATATAATGTACTTATATTTAGAAGAACAT
>JAZRJO010000457.1:0-1580 GCA_045645825.1 Acetatifactor sp.
TAATATCATCCAAAAGAGTGACATGACCCTTTTCAAAGTCTCCAAACACAACAATCTCTTCAAACCGGTTCATCCAATCCCAGCAATAAGGTACCCATGTAAATCCCTTTGCCCCGGTCGGAACAGATACCGCATTATCAATACCTGCCTCTGCCACCGAAAGACTGTCAAGCTGCCCTTCGGTGACAATCAGACGCTTAAAGTCCTTACACTGCTTCATTCCAAACAAAATAGGTTGGCATCCACTTTCGCACCACTCTTTATTGATGTCTCTTTTAGGGTCAAAGTCCGTCTTTCGGTACTTAACAAACCGCAGAATTCCTTGGTCATCATAAAACGGAAATACCAAGACATTCTGATTGTCTGTCTGGACTGTAATCTCATACTCCTGTGCAACCTTTTCAGAAATCCTCCTACTCTGCAAATATTCTATCGCCTTGCTCTTGGGTTTTATGGGCTCCTTGGGTGTTTTTAGCTGCTTATATTGTTTTTTCGGCGCCATGTACTCATCCAGCTCTGATCCAAGACTAAAACCAAAGTCTCTGGCCAGAGTTATCATGTTGCCTTTCACTCCGCAACTTTCTCTGAAGCATTTATGTTCTCCTGTGGACAGGTTAATGGAAAATGTTCTTAAATTCCCTCTTGATGCTGTTGGCTTGCAATAGGGGCATGTCTTAAAGAACAGTTCATCTCCCTTTTGCTTCACCTCAATTCCCTGGCTTCGGGCAAAATCATAAGCATCATCCTGCTTAAATACATATTGCATCTTCATCACATTCCCTCCGATTCAAGTCCAGTGCCAACTCCAGCATATCCTGATAAGCTTGTACCACTGGATGATAGTTTTCTTCCAGAATCTCTCTCGTTATCCGCAATTCTTCACGTATCTGATCTGAATCATCCGGCACAACCATAGTACCGTATAATGGATGCTCCAATTTCACCAATCATCCCCCACCTCTTCTTCACATTCAATCTGCGGCACCGGTGCAGGTGCAGTAATTGCTTTAAACTCTACTTTCGTCCTTTCGTCCAATGTATCATATTGGGTGTATAAACTCTCAAAGATTTTCATACACTGCATCAGTCTTTCCGGATTACGTAGGCAGCTCTCAAAGCAATCTCTTGTAAGTAACCGGAACGCATACTGTCCTGGCTCATTCAAGTCTACCACCCTGGCACCATTTAACAGTTTCATCCATTCCAGGGTCCATGTACCGCCCTGCGGCCGACTACAAGCTTGCCGGATATCTGCTATGGTAGGTGTATAACGGCAGTTTTTTATATGATTATACAGAGCGCCTGCTGCCACTATATATTCCAAATCTTTCAACATCTCATACCACAGATTAATACCTTCTTCTGTTGTCATCGTATTACTATTGGGATAGGCTTCTCTTACTGCCAGTACAATATTCTTAAATTCTTCAAACTTCATCATAATTCTCCTCATATTTCTTTTCTACATTTTCCAGCATCTGTCTAATTCCATTTTTATCATGCTGGCCGCCACGGTTGTTGTCATAATTACCACCAATAACCTTAGGGAAATTATTGGGGCGGATAAACCAAGTCGGATC
>JAZRJO010000458.1:0-2062 GCA_045645825.1 Acetatifactor sp.
GGTCAGAATATCGGTACTTGTGTAACTGCACTTCTTTCCGGTGCAGGTGCAAACCGTAACGCGAGACGTGCGGCAGTAATCCATCTGACATTCAATATGGCAGGAGCTGTACTGTTTGGTGTCGGTACATTTATTCTTACATTTGTTGCTCCGGAATTTACAAATGGATATATGGATTCTTTACAGATTTCCATTTTCCACACGATCTTCAATGTGACCAATACAATTATTCTCTTCCCGTTTGCAAAACAGTTAGTTACATTCTCCGGTCTTGTGATCAAAGAGACAGCAGAGACAGTGGCAGAAGAGACAGCGAGCGCATCCGAGGACAAGCTTCATGTGGACCAGCGTATTTTCCAGTCTCCGCCGATGGCTCTGGAAGTTGCCAATATGGAAACTGTACATATGGGCAAACTGGTTGACAAGAACTTAAAACTTGCACTGGATATCATTATCAAGGGTGATTTCGACCGTATCCAGGAAGTTTATGAAAATGAAAGAGCGATCAACGTTATGAATAAGAAGCTGACAGAGTATCTGATTCAGGTCAACAACCTGTCCCTCAACGAGGAGCAGAAACGTCAGGTCAGCAATCTGTTCTACAGCGTCAGCGATATCGAACGTATTGGTGACCATGCAGAGAACCTTGGTGAGGCAGCAGAGTATCTTAAAGAGCATAATCTGGTATTCTCTGAAGTTGGTATGGAAGACTTTAAATGGATCGCAGGCGCAACTTCCAACGTGGTAACATTTGCGATCGCTGCCCGTCAGGATAAGAATATGGATATCATCAGAAAAGTCAGCAAGTTGGAAGATGAGGTTGATAATCTTACCGAAGAGCTTCGTGACAAACACATTGAGCGTCTCTCTAAGAATATCTGTAATCCGTCCGCAGGTGTTATTTTCCTGGATATCTTAAGCAACTTAGAGCGTATTTCTGACCATGCTTACAACATCGCAGGTTATGTAAAGGATGAAATCTAAAAGCAAAACGCAGAATCAATAGAATCTGCGTGAACATGTATATAGTACAAGACAAGGCATATGGTTTTAACAAACCGTGTGCCTTGTTTTTTATTAATAACCGCAATAAAATATCTGTTAATATAAAAGACAAATAACGAAATATCCAACAATATTATGAAACATATTGAAAAAACCAATAGAAAAGAAAAAAATCATACTATTTATTTTGAAAAAATGCTTGCTATTTTGTTTGGAATTTTGTACAATGTAACACAGGTTGATTAGAATTTAACAATCACTTATATATTAGGAGGAAATGAAAAATGGCAGTTAAAGTTGCAATTAACGGCTTTGGCCGTATCGGTCGTCTGGCTTTCAGACAGATGTTTGGTGCAGAGGGTTTTGAGATCGTTGCTATCAACGACTTAACATCTCCGGAGATGCTTGCACACTTATTAAAATATGATTCCACACAGGGCAGATACGCTCTTGCTGACACAGTTTCCTATAGCGAAGATTCCATCACAGTTGATGGCAAAGAGATCAAGATCTACGCTAAGGCTAACGCTGCAGAGCTTCCGTGGGGCGAGATCGATGTTGACGTAGTTCTTGAGTGTACAGGTTTCTACACATCCAAGGCTAAAGCTCAGGCTCACATCGATGCTGGCGCTAAATATGTTGTTATCTCCGCTCCGGCTGGTAACGACCTTCCGACAATCGTTTACAACGTAAACCACGAAGTATTAACAGCTGATGATCACATCATCTCCGCTGCTTCCTGTACAACAAACTGCTTAGCTCCGATGGCTAAAGCTCTTAACGACAACTTCCCGATCCAGACAGGTATCATGTGCACAATCCACGCTTACACAGGCGATCAGATGATCCTTGACGGTCCGCAGAAAAAAGGCGACAAGAGAAGATCCCGCGCAGGCGCTATCAACATCGTTCCGAACAGCACAGGTGCTGCAAAAGCAATCGGTCTTGTAATTCCGGGATTAAACGGCAAATTAATCGGCGCTGCACAGCGTATCCCGACACCGACAGGTTCCACAACAATCTTAACAGCAGTTGTTAAAGGTCAGCCGACAAAAGA
>JAZRJO010000459.1:0-2868 GCA_045645825.1 Acetatifactor sp.
AGTAAGTCATCAAAGCCGCCGTAGGCTTCATCTCCTTTAATGCCTCAAGTGCCTCCGGATTGGCTCCGATATATCGGCCGACTACATCACGCAACAAATTGCGTGCCAATCTACGCTGTCCTGTATAAATCAGTGCAAAACGCTCCTGAAGCTCCTCCATGGCTTCCTTGGGAACTTTCACTTCCGTCACCTCTATGCTTTGCTCCATACCAGGTCTGGTAGTATTCAGTTTGATCCCTCCTGTGAGGCCTCCTACCTGATCCTGCCAACCGCCACCGGTACTCATGATCTGTTCCATGCATAACACATGGGCATAGATTTCTTCATTGGATTTGTTTTGTCCCAGAAATTCAAAGATTCCTTTGATGCAGGCACCGGCCAATATACTGCTGGTACCAAGACCGGATCCCTTGGGAATACCTACCACCTGTGTGGATAAATAAATACCGCCACCCAGTCTCTTCAAAATGTCTTCCAATGTCTCTTCTGCATTATACAAAGGAATCACACCACTGGCAATCAAGGCTGCTTTATGCAATGCAAAAGAGTCATATGGATTATGACAATCCTGAATTTCTTCCACCGTATGAACAGTTCCCTTCACACCGATATCCTGACTCTCAAATTCCACATGATATTGTTCCAATTTTCTGATCGTAATCTGCACCGGCAAAATTCCGTTCAGGCTGATAGCGGCGTTCAATACCACGCCACCATTCTCATTACAATATGGCGGCGTATCCGTCCAACCACCACCCCAGTTGACACGCACAGGCAGTTGCACATCTACCTTATCCTTGGCGATTCGATAAGAAGAAGAATCCGGCAAATTCTTCATGGCCGGCTCAGAAACTGTCTCTCTGATCGCCTTAAAACACAGACTTTCCGTATAATCATAATTCTGTCCATCAAAACACAGCCCTTGTGCTTTCATATATCTGGAAACAGCATAATATATACGGATCTTCAGAGAAAATTCAGATTGTAAAGCATCATACAACAACGTCTGATAAATTTCTCTTGTTATGCCCCTGGATCCAAAGACTTTCAAAGCTTCTTCATAGTACAAGCCTTCGGCTAATTTATCGATAAACAACCTGCTCAGAATTCGATTCTCTAAATCCGTTTCCCAGAAGAGCACTTTGTTCATATCCGCACGATTAAAGCTCTCATTCAGGCTTATCCTATCCTGATGCAGCCACTCTGTTATCAGCCCTTCTTCCACTGATTCCTCACAAACCAAAGCATATAACTTCAATGCCCAGTTAATTGATTCTTCCGCATTTTCGCAGACAGGGAATAATTTTGCATTCCACAGATCATGGGTTTCTCCTGCCCATAAGTCAGACAAAGAGAGCGTATATTTATTCACCAGCTTATACAAATCTGTTTTTAGGAAAGATGCCTTTCCCTCCAGTGTTCCCTTTGGATTATCCGGCACTCCATAAATTCTGGTCACAAACTTTCCATTTTCCAGCGGAAGACCATGTAATACCACATTCTCCGGAATCGTCACACCACGCAATTTCACGTGTGACACAATGCTGCCACTTCCTACAACCGATTCATCCAACACATAACTCTGTTCCAGATAGGTATCCCGTCCAATCACAGCACGACGTCCGATATAAGAACCATAGGATGAATACTCCCGGTTCTCCACAACGGTAGACACCACATGATTCTTCCAATCCAAGAATTCATAATCCTGAATCTCTTCTGTCAACAACTGCCTCAATTCTTTGGTGGTTCCAAAATGAATAAATCGGGAAGGTGACAATCGAAACAGCTTCATGGAAAAAGGGGATATAGCGGCCCATATCTTCTCACGACATGCGCGTAATTCCGGGGTATCTTCCCCTTCCGGTTTCTCTAAATAATATTGTTCTAATGTAGCATCAGAAGCCAACGGATAGAGGAAATCTCCATAAAAACTAATACGAGCCTGATTGTTTACAAACTCATCAAACTTTTCTGCATCAGGCTTCCCTTCCGTAGAAATCAAACCATATAACGCATTAAGAAGCGGTACACTTAACATGATAGCTCCGGTATCCAGATTCACTGTACCCTGACTATTCACAGCTCCAAGCGCACGCAATGTATCCTCTGACTGCTTATGAAGAAATTGCTTTACATTACCATTACTATCACTTAGGAATACACCATGATCTTTGCCTGTTTCCACCGGTTCATTAATCGAAATAGCAGCAGCCCCTTCAAACTGAGCATCAATCTGCAAAGGATTAAACAACAAAAGTACATCACCGGAAAGAACCAGCATACCTTCACGAATACGAGATGGTACCCCGGACATGGCGATAATAAATTCATCAAATAGTGTAGAGCCTCTGCCATCAGGAAGCTCTCTCGGCACGGGAGAGAACAATTTGCCAACTGCGGAATACTGCGGAACACGCTTACTGTCACCGCCGGAATGGATGACTAAAATTCTTTTATTAGCAAAAGGGATCTCATTTTCAATGCCAATTTCTCTATCTTGTTGGGCAATATATTGGAGCACATTAAAAGTAGCACCACCGGAGCCTACACGCTTTCCTTGTGGATCAGGAAGAACAACATACTTTGTAAATGTTGGAAGCAGTTTGCGTTCCTGCCGAAACTGAATCTGCATACGAAAGGCTTCAGCTTGCGCTTCATTGGAAGCTGTTAAAATAATATAATCCCACTTAATAAAATTCGTCTTCTGCAGACTACGCTTGTAATCTTCCCACGAGTCTAGATATGACTGTCGAAGAAATAAGTTTTTTATTTTATTGAAATTCGCTTTTTCCATTCTAATCGGCCCCCAAGTTTTTTAAAAATCATAGCACTATTATTAAAGAATGTCAAGAATTCTACCTTTCC
>JAZRJO010000460.1:0-1787 GCA_045645825.1 Acetatifactor sp.
ACATGGCTACGATCCGACTTACTTGAAACTGCGGCGGCGGCAATTGACGGGTGTAGATAATATTGTGTGGTAAAACCATTAAAAAGAGGAAATCATGATACGTGGTTTCCTCTTTTCATGCGCGCTTGTTCGCCCACCCCATTGCCTGTTGTGACGGGATGGACATTTTCATCCCACCCCAGCGCACAAGCGCGCATTCATTTTTCTCATCACCAATGGAACCACTTCTGTTTCCCATCGGTTACTTTCAAGCTTTGCTTTTAACGAAATCATACACTGCGCGGTGGATACGTTCCAACGCATTCCCGGTAGCTTCAGGCGGTTTTGAAGAACGATCTTGTTTCCGCTCTCAATTGCGCCGCTTCCGACAAAGTACCCCTTTTTCTTATAAGTTGGGTAATCGATATTATTCTTGTTGTTCGTGATGTAAGTGTGCAGGTTTACAAATCCTTGCTTTGGCGGCAGGGATTTGTATTTGTCCAGGTCTTTCAGGACATCCTTCCATTTTCCTTCTTCCAGCCTGGAACATATGTCTTTGGCCCAGGGTTCATACTTCGATTTGTCATTATGAAAGATTTCTTTCGCAAAGCTGTATGTATTCTCCTTCAAATGAAATAAGTCCAGGATCTGCTGTGCGTCCGGGAACAACTCATCCTTGATGTTGCGTATCCAGGTTGCTCCGTCGCTGAGGATGACGGTTTCTTTATACGTTCCATAGCCCGCCCGCATTGCCAGTGCGTACAGATGATATTTGAACTCCTGTACAGGACCTATATAACTGATGTATTCCCGTTCCTGTATCCTGTGCTGCATTTCTCCGCGGGAGTTCTTCCAGAAGTATATGTGATCGCTGGAGAATGCCAGACCAAGTTTGTTCTCCCTCCAGGTTGAATCATTCTGGTCTTTTGTCCGGGTGTTCAGCGCCGCTCCATCCGTCTGAATGTAGAGGATTCCGCTTTTGTCATACGAGCAGGGGAAAGTGCCGTGATCCAATGCTTCCGCACTTTCTTTTGCCAGTCTGCAGTCCTCCTCAAAGACGATGCCGCCGATATGGTTTACTACTTTCCGGATCGTATCATCACTCAGGTCAATTCCTTTTGCTCGGCGTATGAATTCCTCCGCGTCCTGGTATGAGCCTGCCTTTGCTGCCCAATAACAGATTTCTATCATCATCTGGACAGTGATCTTAAACGGCAGCCCAGAGACTCCCAGCACTATATCCAGAGGAACTACAGTGCTGCGATTTTCCAGCTCCTTCAACTTCTTTGCGGCTTCCGCTCCGTCCGGCCTGAGTACGTATCTTGAATAAGCAATCTTTCCTTCTGTAGTAATGATTTCTTTTGGGAGCTTCCTGTGAGTACGGAGTTTCACCCCCTTTCCTGCGTATTCTCTTTTTTTGACTTGATAATTGAACGCTCATCAAGCTCCGAAAGGTAGGCAGAAACCATATCTGAATACGTTTTATTGGTAATGTTTTTCAATGCCGTCCATTCCTTCTCGATTTCAGCTAATGTGATGAAATGATCAGGATCTGATGTCCTGGAGTCCAGAAGCGCCTTGAATTCATCGATCTTTTTCTCGATCTGAGCCTTTGCGTCCACTGTAGCCTGTTCGAGTTTATCCTTTGACAAAGCCAACACCTCCTTTATTGTGCTGGCTATATTTTACCACATATCTGTATCTATTACCACATTTTTATAGCTACACCCAAATTTTCGTTGAAGTTGGACGGAATCTTTGCTATACTATATATGGCTTATTGCGCCTTCCCGGAGGGGTTAAGAATC
>JAZRJO010000461.1:0-4766 GCA_045645825.1 Acetatifactor sp.
AAGGAGGATACTAAATCATGACACATAGCGATCCTATTGCAGATATGCTTACAAGAATCCGTAATGCAAACACTGCAAAACACGACACAGTAGATGTTCCTGCTTCTAAGATGAAATTAGCAATTGCTGACATTCTTTTAGAGGAAGGTTACATTAAGAATTACGAAATCATCGAAAACGGAAACTTCAAGGACATTCACATCACCCTGAAATACGGCGCTGATAAGAATGAGAAGATCATCTCCGGTATCAAGAGAATCTCCAAGCCCGGTCTTCGCGTATATGCCGGCAAGGAAGATATGCCCAGAGTATTGGGTGGACTTGGTATCGCCATCGTTTCCACCAACCAGGGTGTGATCACCGACAAGAAGGCAAGAGAGCTGGGCGTTGGTGGAGAAGTTCTTGCCTTCGTTTGGTAAGTAGTAAAGTAAAAGTAACAATTAAAATCCCATATAATTTATAGGAGGTACGGGCATGTCACGTATAGGTAGAATGCCAATCGCGATTCCTGCAGGCGTAACTGTAGAAGTTGCAGAAAATAACAAAGTGACCGTTAAAGGTCCCAAAGGAACTCTGGAAAGAGTATTAGCTCCTGAGATGGATATCAAAGTAGAAGGAGCAGTTGTAACCGTAACAAGACCTAACGATTTAAAGAGAATGAAATCTCTGCATGGTCTGACCAGAACACTGATCAACAACATGGTTGTAGGTGTAACACAGGGTTATGAGAAGAAGCTGGAAGTAAACGGTGTAGGTTACAGAGCAGCAAAATCCGGCAAGAAATTAACCTTATCCCTTGGTTTCTCACATCCCGTTGAGATGGAAGATCCTGAAGGCATTGAGTCCACTATTGAGGGTCAGAACATCATCGTTGTTAAGGGTATTGATAAAGAAAAAGTTGGCCAATACGCAGCTGAAATCAGAGACAAGAGAAGACCTGAGCCTTACAAGGGTAAGGGTATCAAGTATGCTGATGAGACGATCAGACGTAAAGTTGGTAAGACTGGTAAGAAATAATAGATAAGGAGAGTGTAAAAATGGTTAGCAAAGAATCAAGACAGAAAGTTCGTGCTAAAAAGCACATGAAAATTCGTAACCGTTTCAGCGGCACTGCCGTAAGACCTCGTCTTGCAGTGTTCAGAAGCAATAATCATATGTATGCTCAAATTATCGACGATACAGTTGGTAATACTTTAGTAGCTGCTTCTACTCTTGAGAAAGAAGTAAAGGCAGAGCTGGAAAAGACCAATAACGTTGATGCAGCAGCATATCTTGGAACAGTCATTGCTAAGAGAGCAATCGAGAAAGGTATCAAAGAAGTTGTTTTCGACAGAGGCGGCTTCATATACCAGGGTAAAATCGCAGCATTAGCTGATGCGGCCAGAGAAGCTGGCTTAGAATTCTAGGAGAGGAAGGAGAAAACCATGAGACATACAATCATAGATGCCAGTCAGCTGGAATTAACCGATAAGGTTGTAACCATCAAGCGCGTAACTAAGACTGTAAAAGGTGGTCGTAACATGCGTTTCACCGCTCTTGTAGTAGTAGGCGACGGCAATGGCCATGTAGGTGCCGGCCTTGGTAAAGCTGTGGAAATTCCCGAAGCGATCCGTAAAGGAAAAGAAGATGCAATGAAGCACATTGTTGAAATTGCATTGAATGAAGATAATTCTATCACACATGACTTCATCGGCAAGTTCGGTTCTGCAAGCGTTCTGTTGAAGAAAGCTCCTGAAGGTACCGGTATCATCGCCGGAGGTCCTGCCCGTGTTGTTTGTGAGTTAGCAGGTATTAAGAACATTCGTACCAAATCTCTTGGCTCCAACAACAAGCAGAACGTTGTTCTTGCAACTATCAGCGGATTGAGCCAGGTAAAGTCTCCCGAAGAAGTTGCTAAGATGCGTGGCAAAGCTGTAGACGAGATTTTTGCATAACTTAAGGCTCATACAGGAAAGGAGAATCACAATGGCAGACAAAATGCTGAAAGTTACTTTGGTAAAGTCCACCATCGGCGCTGTACCGAAGAACAGAAAGACAGTTGAATCTATGGGACTTCGTAAACTGAACAAGTCCGTTGTACTTCCTGATAATGAAGCTACAAGAGGACAGATTCGTCAGGTAAGTCACTTAGTTAAAGTTGAAGAAGTATAATCAGACAAGGAGGTGTGAGGAATGGAATTATCCAATTTAAGACCTGCAGAAGGTTCCAAACACAGTGATAATTTTAGAAGAGGCCGTGGACATGGTTCAGGTAACGGTAAGACAGCCGGTAAGGGCCATAAGGGTCAGAAAGCTCGTTCCGGAGCTCCCAGACCCGGTTTCGAAGGCGGTCAGATGCCTTTATACAGACGTATTCCTAAGAGAGGTTTCACTAACAGAAACACAAAGGAAATCGTTGCGATCAACGTAAGCGCTCTGGAGTGCTTTGAGAACGATGCAGTAGTAGATGTGAATGCATTAATAGAAGCTGGTATTGTTAAGAATCCCAGAGATGGTGTTAAGATACTCGGAAACGGAGAACTTACCAAAAAGCTTAATGTTAAGGCAGACGCATTCAGCGCTTCTGCAAAAGAAAAGATTGAGGCTCTTGGTGGAACAGCAGAGGTGATCTAATGCTTACAACCCTTAAAAATGCTTTTAAGATCAAAGATTTAAGAAAGAAATTATTTTATACCCTGATGATGTTAGTTGTGATCCGTATCGGGTCACAGCTGCCCATCCCGGGAATCAATGCGGATTATTTCAAGAGCTGGTTTTCATCACAGGCAGGAGGGGCTTTCAGCTTCTTCAATGCCATCACCGGTGGATCCTTTGAAAATATGTCCATTTTAGCATTGAACATTAATCCGTACATTACATCCTCCATTATCATTCAGCTTCTGACAATTGCTATTCCGAAGCTGGAAGAGATGCAGAGAGATGGCGAAGACGGCAAGAAGAAACTTGCTGCTCTCACAAGATATGTGACAGTTGGTCTTGCTCTGATCCAGGCTACTGCCATGTCAATCGGCTTCGGCAGAAGCGGACTTCTGGTGGATTACAACGCAATGAACGTGATCACTGCTGTTGCTACCATGACCGCAGGTAGCGCATTCCTGATGTGGGTCGGTGAGAGAATTACAGAGAACGGAATCGGAAACGGTATCTCCATCGTGTTGGTGATCAATATCATTTCCAGAATTCCTACTGATCTGGCCAACCTGTTCCAGCAGTTCGTAATCGGTAAAGCACCGGCTACAGCCGTGCTTGCAGTTGTTATCATCTTCGCAGTCATCATTTTGATGGTAATTCTCGTAATTATCCTCAATGATGCTACCCGCAAGATTCCTGTGCAGTATGCCAAGAAGATGCAGGGTAGAAAAATGGTAGGCGGACAGACCTCCAACATCCCTATGAAGGTAAACACAGCAGGTGTTATCCCTGTTATTTTTGCTCAGTCAATCATGCAGTTCCCTATCATCATCTGCAGCTTTGCAGGTTATCAGGGAACCGGCTTCTGGGGACATATCCTCAAAGGCTTAGACGGCAGCAACTGGTGCAATCCCAGCCAGCCTGTCTACACCATCGGTTTGTTTGTATATATTGCATTGATCATCTTCTTTGCATACTTCTATACATCCATTACCTTTAACCCGATCATGATCGCTGACAACATGAAGAAACAGGGTGGTTTCGTTCCCGGTATCAGACCCGGCAAACCTACCAGCGATTACCTGAACAAGGTACTGAACTACATCGTAATCATTGGTGCAGTCGGCCTTACGATCATTGCTGTGATCCCCTACATCTTCAGTGGTATATTCAAAGCAAGCGTATCCTTCGCAGGCACCAGCCTGATCATTATCGTAAGTGTTATCCTTGAGACAATGAAACAGGTAGAATCCCAGATGCTTGTGCGTAATTATAAGGGATTTTTGAATGATTAATATGCTATAAAATTTAGGACCGGTGATCTGTAGAGTTATCTATGGATCACCGGTTTTTTGCCTGTTCGCAGGCTGTGGCTTGAGCCGGCGGTGCAGTATTGAGCCAATGGAGTTTTATTAAGCTAGGGCTTAAAGGGTGGGATTATATGAAAAATAGGATAGAAACACTTGGTTTTCAAAATCTATCTTCCGTAAGAGCCTAAAAAGTCTTAATTTGACTTGAAGTGGCCGTTTTTTTATCGGATAGATTTAAAGTTTTAAAGAAATATTTATAAATCAACAAAGAAGGTAGTTAATCTTAAGTGAATCTTTTCTTGATTTTTTTAAGGAATTGACGTTATTACGTATTAATAAGAAGCTATATTGCGGTTTTTTGTAAAAATGCTTGAATAATTTTGTGTATGGTGTTAGAATGACACTAGGATATTATCGCCAGCAAAGGAATGACATGAGCAAGAAAGCCCTGTGTCATTTGTTTGCGTCGATTTTATTCTGAAAATGTTATTGTGCAGACATAAAGTCTGTATGGGTAATGTTATATATAAACTATTAAAGGAGAGATGTAGGAAATGAAACACGGTAACGGAATGTTCAGACGATCTCTGGCTATGTTACTTGCGGTTGCTATGGTACTGACCAGCAATGGTTTCAGCGGCCTGGGTCATGTGCATGCACAAGAAGGTACTACGGTGTATCTTCATGATCTGATCGTAAGTAATTACGGCGAGAGCTTATCTGACGCAGAAAAGGCTATCATTACCTCCGGTGCGTTAACTGCAGATGAGATCTTCACTTATCTGACACCCGGTGATGATGATGAACTGATCTCAGTGGACGAAG
>JAZRJO010000462.1:0-6013 GCA_045645825.1 Acetatifactor sp.
TGAAATCAGAGTATGTGCAGTAGTATAGAATATTATTTTTAGGTCAAAATATCTTTGCAAGGATAAGAATGCTTTCAGGCTTGGTGGAAGCATTCTTTTATTATCTGATCCTTTACAGGATCGATCAGCTAGTGAGAGGAGATCATATGAAGGAACAGGAACTTACGATTTACAGGGAAATTCAGAAGAATACAGAGAAATCCATAACGGTCATAAATACCATATCAGATAAAATAAATGATGATCAGCTGGCAATACAGGTATCCAGACAGTCTATGAGGTATACGGAGCTTCACAATGCGGCACTTGATCAAATTCTAAAAGCCAAAGCCCAACCTTATCATTCTAATCATTTGTCGGATTTTATGATCAAAACCGGAATACACTATAATACCTTGTTGAATACCAGTACAGGACACATTGCAGAAATGATGATTAAAAACAGTAACAATGGTATTTTGGAAATGAACAAGGTATTAAACCATAATGAAGAAGCGGGAGAGAAGCCGGTAGATTTGGCTAGGCAGCTGATCGATTTTGAAACAAAGAATATTGAACGATTACAGAAATATTTATAAATAGAGTTACCAATGGCTGTGGAAGAAGCAAATACCCCGAGAAATTATTTAAAGAAATACTTGCATATATGAAGATTTTGTAATATAATCTATAAAAATACATGTATACAACAAGAAAAAGGAGGACTATTATGTCATACGTAGATGAGGTAATTGAGAAAGTTTCCAAAGCAAATTCCAATGAGCCTGAGTTTTTACAGGCTGTAGAGGAGGTATTATCTTCTCTGAAACCGGTTGTTGAGAAGAATGAGGAAGTGTACAGAAAGGCAGCACTTTTGGAGAGAATGTGTGAGCCGGAGAGAACCATTGAGTTTCGAGTTGCCTGGGTGGATGATAATGGTCAGACACAGGTGAACCGTGGTTACCGTGTACAGTTTAACGGAGCTATCGGACCCTACAAAGGAGGACTGCGTTTCCATCCTTCCGTAAATCTGTCCATCATGAAGTTCCTTGGCTTTGAGCAGACCTTTAAGAATAGCCTGACCACACTTCCCATGGGTGGTGCTAAGGGTGGTTCTGATTTTGATCCCCGCGGTAAGAGTGATGGAGAGATCATGAGATTCTGTCAGGCATTTATGACTGAGTTGTATCGTCACATCGGTCCCGATGTGGATGTACCTGCAGGTGATATCGGTGTAGGCGGACGTGAGATTGGTTATCTCTATGGTCAGTATCGTCGTATCAGAGGTGCATTTGAGAATGGTACCCTTACCGGTAAGGGCGCTTCCTATGGTGGTTCCTTGATCCGTCCGGAAGCCACAGGATTTGGTGCAGTTTATTATGTAAACGAAGTGCTTAAGCATGAAGGAGAGAGCATTGAAGGTAAGACCTTTGCACTTTCCGGTTTTGGTAATGTTGCATGGGGTGCAGCCATGAAGATTGCTGAGCTGGGTGGTAAGGTTGTGACTCTGTCCGGTCCTGACGGATATATTTATGATCCCGAAGGTGTTGTTACAGAAGAGAAGATCCAGTTTATGCTGGAGATGAGAAGTTCCGGTCGTGACAAGGTTCAGGATTATGCTGATAAGTTTGGCTGTCAGTTCATTCCCGGCAAGAAGCCTTGGGAGCAGAAGGTTGATGTGGTTATGCCTTGTGCTACACAGAATGATGTGAACATGGAAGAAGCCAAGAAAATTGTTGCAAACGGCGTAAAATATTACATAGAAGTGGCTAATATGCCCACAACCAATGATGCACTCAGATACTTGCTTGATGAGCCCGGAGTGATCGTAGCTCCCGCAAAGGCTGTTAATGCAGGTGGTGTGCTTGTGTCCGGTCTGGAAATGAGCCAGAACAGCGAGAGATACAGCTGGACAGCAGAAGAAGTAGATGCTAAGCTTCATCAGATTATGATCGGTATCCATGACGGCTCTGCAAAGGCTGCAGAAGAGTGTGGTCTGGGATACAATCTGGTGGCAGGTGCCAACATCGTAGGTTTCCAGAAGGTTGCAGAAGCTATGATGGCACAGGGTATTCTGTAAGATTGATCAAATGAATTTTCGGTAATAATAAATCCCGCGATTTGGTGATGGCCAAATCGTGGGATTTTTCTGTGCGCATATTTAAACTAATGAAAGTTTATTCCACCCAATTGGATCAATAGATAGGCAATGGCGTACAACAGCGGCTGATGTAGCATGTAAATCCAGATGGATTTGTTTCCGATATAGGATAAAAGTGGCACCTTTATACGAAAAACTTTAAGCAGAGGAGTGATACTGCTGAGGACTTCCCAACTAAAGTATCCTGCCAGAAACAGAAAGAACCATGGCAGAATCGGAAAATAGTCACTGGATGTAAAGCCTATGTAAGGAAAGCCCAGAATTGTCATGGGGCGGGTATACAACTGATCGGGCAGATTAATAGGATGCCATGCAAGGATTAGATAGCCGTCAGTAACATTGCGTGTCAAGCCAAAGAGGAACAAGGAAAGAATCAGTCCTCCTACGCCAAGAACAGTTTTATAAGAGCCAAGGCGTCGTGCAAAGGAGGTGAATACCTTGTGTAGCGGTATCATAAGCAATGTTGAGCAGCCGATACAGTTCAGGATACCAAACCATACTGTCTGGGTAGGCATGAAAAGCAGGGTCACCACTGTGATCAGCAATCCATAAAGATTCAAACGAATACCGCGCTTCAGATTGTTTCTGCTGAAATGCCAGGATATTCCGGACACCAGCAGGAAGGTAATGCAGATAAATTGCTGCCATATTCTCACTGCAGGATAGCGGTACCAGCCGGTGTCCTGTTCGAAAATAATAAATACATCATAGTAGAAATGGAACAGGAGCATATTCAGTAAGGCAAAGCCGCGGATGGCATCGATCAGATGGTACCAGCTGTCGGACTTTGTTGAATGATTTTCGGCTATTATGTTCATAGATACTCCTTCATGGATTAATATTTTTTCCAACAGGCCGGAACAAAGATGATCAGCATGGGGAACAGCTCCAGTCTGCCGGCCAACATATCAAACATCAGCACAAGCTTGGAAAAGGCAGAAAAGTGTCCAAAGTTCTGAGTGGGACCTACCAGTTCAAGTCCTGGTCCGATATTATTGAGAGTGGCAGCAACCGCAGTAAAGTTGGTGGTGAAATCATATTCATCAACTCCGATCAACAGTACGGATACAAACAGGATGACAATGTATACCGCCATGAACACATTGGTGGAACGCATCACTTCGTGGGAAACACTGTGGCCGTCCAGTTTGATCTTTTTCACCATACGGGGGTGAATCATTATGGACAATTCTTTGCCGATACTCTTGAATAAAAGCACGATTCTGGATACCTTGATACCCCCGCCGGTACTGCCGGCACAGGCACCGATGAACATCAGGATCACCAGGATGGTCTTGGACATCTGGGTCCATTGGTCAAAATCCACGGTGGAGAAGCCGGTGGTGGTAATGATGGAACCTACCTGAAAAAAGGCATGGCGTATGGTCTCAGCCAAGCTTCCATACATATATCGGACATCAATGGAGATCGCAGTAACGGAAGCAAATATGATCACCAGATACCAGATCACTTCCTCGATAGAGAAAGCTTCCTTGATCTGTCTTCTAAGAAGGCAATAGTAAAAAGTATAGTTAATGCCGCTCAGAATCATAAATACTGTAACCATATTTTGTGCAAGGGGAGAGAAGCCGGCCATACTGTCATTATAGATACCAAAACCTCCTGTTCCCACAGTGCCGAAAATCGTCGTAAGCGAATCGAACAGATTCACACCACACAGGCAAAGCACGATCACACCGATGATGGTGATGCCAAGATACAAGATATAAAGCAGCTTGGCAGTATCCCGTACCTTGGGTACCAGCTTGCCCACAGAGGGCCCCGGGCTTTCTGCACGCATCAGGTTCATGGTGGAGCCACCCATAAGTGGCAGGATAGCCATGATAAAGACAAATACCCCCATGCCGCCAATCCAGTGGGTGAAACTACGCCAGAACAAATTGGTATGGCTTAATGCTTCCACATTGGACAGGATACTGGCACCTGTGGTGGTAAAACCGGAGATGGTCTCAAACAATGCATCGATATAGTTTGGAATATCACCTGTAAACACAAAGGGCAGTGCACCAAACATACTTAAAACAATCCAGCCGAGCGCCACACTTGCAAAGCCTTCACGTGTGTATAGCTGGAATTTCACAGGCTTTTTCCGGCTCATGAGGTGACCGGTGAGCAGGCATAGAAGGGCTATGCTCACATACACCAATGCATCCTTGATCTCACCATATAAAAGCCCTGTAATTGCCGGCAAAAGCATAAATCCTGCTTCGAATTTTAATATCCAGCCTAATATATATTTTACGATCCCCAAATTCATCGGTTTAACCCTCCAGTATGTCTTTGATGTCGTGGAGTCTGGAGTTGGTAAGCACCAGAATCACGGAATCTCCTACACGGATTTCATCCTGACCACCGGGAATGATTACCTGGTTATGGCGATTGATACAACAGATCAGGATATTTTTCTTAATCTTTAATTTGCTTAAAGGAGTACCGGTGACAGGTGACTCCTCTTTGATATAAAACTCCAAGGCTTCCGCCCGTCCTTCCTCCAATTTATAAAGGTTCTCAACGTTGCTGTTCATAGAAGCGTTCATGGAACGCACATATCCAAGGATGGTATCGGCTGTCAGCAGTCTGGGGAACGTGATACTGTCCAGATTCAGCTTGTTCATCACGCTGTTAAAATTAATGCGGTTTACCTTGGTGACTACCTTGGCGTGGGAGGCTTCCTTGGCATACAGAGACAGCAGGATATTTTCTTCGTCCAGTCCGGTAAGGGCTACAAAGCCATCTACATGATCGATGCCCTCCTGCTGCAATAGCTTCTGATCCGTACCGTCTCCACAGATGATCGTAGCCTTGGGAAGAAGTTCGCTTAATTGCTCACAGCGTGCCGGATCTTTCTCGATGATCTTGGTATTGATGCCTACTGAGAGAAGTCTCTTGGCCAGATAGTATGCAATGGTACCACCGCCCACGATCATGGCAGTCTGTACCGGACTGATACCGATACCAATCTTCTTAAAGAAATCGTTGGCTTTGGGAGGGGTAGAGACGATGGAAACCATATCTCCCTCATGAAAAACAAAATCACCACGGGGGATCAATACCTCTTCACCGCGAATGACCATGCACACTAACACATCACACTTTAAAGTGGTCCTGATGTGGATCAATTCGTAATTGTTCAGCAAACAATTCTTGGTCACGCGGAAGCGAAGCAACTCGATCCTGCCCTTGGAAAAGGTATCGATCTTCACAGCGGAAGGAAACTGGAAAATCCTTGCGATCTCTGCCGCAGAAGTAAATTCCGGATTAATGACCATGGCAAGTCCCAATTCCTTACGCAGGAATTCAATCTCCATATTATAAATCGGATTACGGACTCTGGCGATGGTCTTACAATTACTTGCCTTCCTGGCGACCACACAGCAGAGCAGATTCTGTTCGTCCGAACCGGTGACTGCGATCAACAGATCCGCCTCAGAGATTCCGGCTTCCTGAAGGGTCTGGAAACTGACACCGTTGCCTACAATGCCCATGGCATCCAAGTCATCAGTGATGGCATGAACCCTTTCTTCATTTTCATCAATTACTACAATATTATGATCTTCTCCACTGAGCTGTTCTACAAGTGTGTAACCCACCTTACCGCAACCCACAATAATTATCTGCATATTTTTATGTCCTTTCCATAACGTGCAGGAAGTTCTGCATCCAATATTCTTTATTGTATCACATTACGGTGGAAAATAGAAGATGGCAAACACAGAAGTGTAAAAAAAAAAAGAAGGCGGCAGCCGGTTCAAATAAACTGGCTGCCTTTTAAAATTTCTGATTCCATCCAATCAAATTCCTTCGTGGAAAGTACGATTGATCACATCTGTCTGCTGTTCCGGAGTCAGCTTG
>JAZRJO010000463.1:0-2019 GCA_045645825.1 Acetatifactor sp.
CTTGACTCTGCGGTCCTTCTCATCCGTAAAGCTCTCCACAAAGCCCTTCTGTTCCAAACGAACCACGAGCCCCGCAGCAGTGGACTGTGCCACATGCAACAAGCTTTCCAATTGTTTCAGAGATAAACGATGTGTGGGAGCTGACTCCAGCTCCATCAGTACATTCATCTGAGAAAGGGTCAAATCCTGCTGCCGCAGCATTGCGTTGGCCTTTTTCTCAATCTCATCATGTACCTTTTTGATCAGAGCACCGCATAAATCATTTTTCTGCATTTATCACACCTCAAAAAATATAATAGCATGCTTTTGATTTTGCGTCAAGTTGAGAAAGAATGATGAGAAATTGCAGAATAATGTGACTATCCTATAGGGTTTATAGTTCGTGGTATTTGAAATACGAAATCTAGCAGAATGCGAACGTACCCATGTCCATGTAAACAAACATAAGAGGGATATTTACCGCAGGCGTGATCTATGTGACGATGAATATGGTACAGTGCTGAACGGCACTTTTTAGTATCTGCCGGAGAATCCATAGATATTTACAAAACCGCATAGCCGCAGGATTTATCCTGTGTTTCTGGGGATTGGGGCTGCGCCTCAACAAGCAGAAAACCACCCATCTCCGCTTCGGCGGGAATGGGTGGTTTGGGGTATTTGTGGCCACAGATGCATTGCTTGCTATTTTTTCTAATTAACCAAAGGGTCTTGCTCCCATAACAGGCAAATTAGCATTCTCCACCGTGTCATAATAGGCATAGTAGAATGTGGTACCGGCTTCCAGAGCGCTTAAGATTTGCACATTTTCTGCATCTGCTGCACCAATGGTAACCTCTACAGGAGTCCCAAAAACGGCTTTTTCGGAATCATAGCTGGTGTACACGACTTGTTTCCCGTTTTCTTCATTTAGTGCAGCCACTGGGATGCAGAGTACATCCTCCACCGTATCCAGCACGATCCGGGCGGATGCTGTCATACCGGGAAGCATATCGCCGCTTTTTTCCAGGGTCAGCTCAACAATAAATTTACTGTTACCGCCCTCATTTTCACCGCTGTTTGCAATTCGAGTAACAGTTGCAGCATAGGTTTCTCCTGCCAGTGCATCCATGGTAACCGTGGCAGACTGACCAACATAGACCTTAGAAATATCTAGTTCATCAATGGTGATTTCCACCGTCATATGTTCCTGAGAGGTCACAGAGGCAATGGTCAGCTTTTCCAGAGAATAATAAGGATCTTCTTCCTGAACCATGCCGCCGGAGGGCATACTTCCGGACATACCGCCAGATGGCATTCCCCCGGACATACCGCCGCTGGGCATTCCACCCATGCCCCCAGGGAAACCGCCTTCTCCTCCGGGCTGCTGCTCGCCGGAAATTTTCATCTGATATTCTTTCGTAAGGGTTCCCTTTTGCGCATCTGTATAGGTAATCTTCACGTCAAAGGCACCTGCCATGACAGGTTCACCGGAAATCTCACCGGTTTCCTCATGGATTGCCAGACCTGCAGGTAGGTTTTCATAACCCCATTTACCGGAACTGCTTCCGCTTACCTGCATGGTAAACTTGTAGGCTTCACCAACTTTACCTTCCGGGATCTCGGTTGTTATGATTTCATAAGGTGCAGCAATGGTCAGTGTAAAGGTCGCAGTAATAGGAGTAATATATTCTTCTGTGTCTGTTGGAACGAAGCCGACTGTTACAGTATGCTCACCAGCTTTTAATGGTGTACCGTAAATCATGTCACCATAAACAGCCATGGAGAAGCTGCTATTTTCAATGTTCCAGGTGCCAGTCAGAACGTTATCTCCCTGGGTTGCTTTCAGAGTGGAAGAAAAGGTTTCCTTGGCTGTGCCCAGATTGTTGGAAAGATGCAGTTCAACGGCAGGCATTGTATCTTCTGCCACAGCAGTAAGAGGCATAATGCTCGCAGAACGATCCTCTCGACGCTCTGATTCCTTCACTCGGACAAACCAGAGTACATTTTCCGCATCAGCAACCGCCAGAAGAATATCTCCCG
>JAZRJO010000464.1:0-3418 GCA_045645825.1 Acetatifactor sp.
CATGGGTCAGAGTAGACTTACCTGATCCGGACAGACCGTATACGGAAGCAACGAACTTGCTGCCGTCAGCCAGCAAATACTCTTTCTGTCCGCCATGGCAGGATGCATAACCGTTTCTGTTAGCGATAGCCCAAGCCATGGTCAGAGTCCCCTTCTTGTGCTCACCAAAATATCTCATACCAAGGATAGCCGCACAGTTCGCATTGGTATCGAAGTAGCACAGGGTCAAAGGATCGCTTAAGCAGCTGTAATCTACATCAGGACGCTCCTGAGGGATCCACTGAGGATCAGAGAAGATATAGATATCTGCCTCTTTACCGTCACCTACAGGCTTGGAAGCGCCATACATTCTCACATACTCATCTGACATATACTGGAAGTTCAGCATCCAGTTGTACATGATGTTCTCTTCTCCTTCGGGAATCAGAAGGTGAGCTTTTACCATGAATTCAGGATCCAGACCGATGAATACTTCTGCATGGTACATAGTCTTCCAACGAGTCTCATATACAGCATCCAGAACTACTTTATCCAGCTTAACGCTGTCAACACCGGGTTCGCCCTTGATACGACGAGCCTGTGCATAACGACCGGTAACTGCACCGTCGTTGAACAAAAGAACTTTAGAATCTCTCTCAAGTCCCTGCTCCTCAGCCTTGTATACAGGCATATCGGTAACGATGGTACCCGGAGAATTCTTAGCCAGCTCATAAGCTTCTCTCAATGTGTTTACTTTCACTACGTTATTACCGTAGAAAGCACCTTCGATAATGGAACGAGTCGTGCTGAAACCCACTTTGTCTTTTCCGATCTCAGAAATCGGATAATACGCTTTTGTTGACATAAAACAATGCCCTCCTTAAAATGTATTCCTATCACAATGCAACCTTTGCATGGTAATAATTTTTTTACAATCTGGCCACCTGTCTATCAAATTCAAAGGTCTGCCATATACGAATTTATTATCTCAAAAATCAAGCCAAAAGTCAATATTGGGTATGGATTTTTTATACTTTTTTTATCAACCAGTTCAGCCAGAGACGGGACACGGATGAAAATCGTGCTCGCACGAATTTTCATCCATGTCCCGTCTCTGAGGGAGCGCTCGCTAATGAGCAAAAATAGCTGCGAAGCAGCGAAGAGCCCCAAAGGGGCGGTTTTGCGAATGGGCGCGGCTGAACGTCACTCTCTAATCCCCCTTTCCCACAAACTCTCAAATCTCCTTGGTCACCTCCCGCAACCATTCCACTTCTTCCCCTGTAAGATAAGCCTCCAGCTTCTCCCTCACCATCCTATGATACTCATTCAGATACCTCTTCTGTGTCTCATTCAAACACTCCGCCAAAATCCCCTCCAAATCAATCGGCACATAGGTCAAAGTATCAAAGTACATAAACTGCCCATACTCATTCTTTTCCCCATTACAAGCCACCAGGATATTTTCAATCCGTACACCATGACTGCCCTCCACATATACTCCCGGCTCATCGGAAACGACCATCCCTGCCTCCAACACAGCTTCTGTCATACCTTCTGCATATTTCCAACGCAGATTCTGAGGCCCTTCATGCACGTTCAAAATATAACCAATCCCATGACCTGTACCATGCTTGTAATCATACCCCATGTCCCAAAGGGGCTGTCTGGCCAAAATATCCAAATTCCGCCCTGTACATCCGTAAATCCACTTTGCATTACTAAGCTGAAGCATCCCCGCTGCCACCATAGTATACTGCTTCTTTATTTCTTCCGAAATCGGTCCCAGTACTATAGTACGTGTCACATCAGTAGTTCCTCCCAGATACTGCCCACCGGAATCCACCATCAACATCCCTTCCTGTGCTAACACCGCAGATTTCCCCGGTGTGGCAGAATAATGAATAATGGCGCCATTGACTCCATAAGCTGCTATGGTAGGAAAAGAAAGTTCCAGAAATCCCGGAATCTGCCTGCGCAGTCCATCCAAATACTCCGCTGCCGAGATTTCTGTGATCTCTTCTTTGTCCAGGTGGGTCTTCAGCCAATAAATAAACTTGGTCACAGCCACACTGTCCTTAAGATAAACCTCCTTCATATTGGCAAGTTCCACAGGGTTCTTAATTGCCTTAAAAAGCTCTGTGGGATTCATCTTGGCTGTCAGTAACTGATCCTTAGACAGGGCTTTGTATATGGCATAATTAACATTTCTGTCATCCAGTAGAATCTTCTGGCCTTTGGGTAAGTTTTCAAGATAAAATATTGTATCTCTATATTCTTTGACCAAGATACCATGGGCCTCAAAATACGCCTTAATCCGGTCATTCAATGCTTTCTCTTGCAAAAAAATCACTTTTTCCGAACGAGAGATATACGCATAAGACATTGCCACCGGATTGCATGCCACATCACAGCCTCTGATATTAAAAAGCCACATCAGATCATCCAGTTTACTGATAAATGTTCCTTCTACACCTTCTTTACGAAGTGCCCCAAGGACTTCCTCCAATTTATCTGCTACGCTTTTACCGGCCAGTGTATCCTCAAGAATAGTTATCTTACCTGCCGGAAACGGCGGTCTGTCTTTCCAGATCACTTCCGCAAGGTCTTCTGCATAAGCCAGATTTCCTTTCTTCTCTTTCACGATCTCCTCAAACTTCTTCCCCTGTTTAACAGACACTGCTCTACCATCAAATCCCAGCTTCTGCCCTTCTTGCATCCTTTCTTTTAAAAAGGCTTCTATCGTCGGCACGCCCTCATCCTGCATACGAAACAGCTCTATGGCAGTTCCTGCAAGTTCCTGCGCGGCCTGAATATAATACCGTCCATCCGTCCACAACCCTGCACCTTCTTGCCACACCAGAAGCGTTCCGTTGGAACCCGAAAAACCGGAAAAATATTCTCTTACTTTAAAATAATCGTTCACATACTCTGAATTATGAAAATCAGCAGTAGGAATCAGGTAATAATGAATGCCTTTCTGCGCCATGACCTTACGCAATGCGCTCAGCCTTGCTTGAATCACTTTGTTTTCCACACTTCTTCCTCCCCGATCAGTTTAATATCCCTGCATCATCTCTCCTTTGCAAAGTCCCACAGCCCGCGAAGTACCGATACGGTCACACCCCAGCTCCAGGAACATTTTCAGATCATCCAGCGTGGATACGCCTCCGGCTGCCTTGATCTTTACATTGGATCCTATATGGGCCTTAAAGAGCTCCACATCTGATTTTGTGGCACCGTCTGTACCAAATCCTGTTGAGGTTTTGATATAATCTGCTCCTGCTGCAGTCACTGCCTTACACATGGCAATTTTTTCTTCCTCCGTCAGATAGCAGGTTTCAATGATCACTTTCAAAATATGAGAACCGCATGCTGCTTTCAATTGCCGTATTTCCTCTTCCACCTTTGTATATAGACCATTTTTTACATCACTGATATT
>JAZRJO010000465.1:0-2679 GCA_045645825.1 Acetatifactor sp.
GGCACTAAGGTTGCTAAGGTAAACACAATGAATCAGGATGGCAAGACACGCAGACGTGGTATGACATTCGGTAAGACAGCAAAGACAAAGAAGGCAATTGTTCAGTTAACAGCTGACAGCGCAGAAATCGAAATTTTTGCAGGCCTGTAAGATTGAAAGCATAGAAAAATGTTTCTAGTGATGTACCACTAAAAACAAAAGTATTGTGCAGATTTGAAAGGAGTACAAATCATGGGAATTAAAACCTATACCCCATATACACCTTCCAGAAGACACATGACAGGTTCTGACTTCAAGGAAATCACAGCAAGCAAGCCAGAGAAGTCCTTAGTAGTGTCTCTGAAGAAGAATTCCGGCCGTAACAACCAGGGTAAGATCACTGTAAGACACCAGGGTGGCGGCTACAGAACAAAGTACAGACTCGTAGATTTCAAGAGAAATAAGGATGGCATTCCTGCAAAGGTTATGACTATCGAGTACGATCCAAACAGAACAGCAAACATTGCACTGATCTGCTACGCAGACGGTCAGAAGTCCTACATCCTTGCTCCTTACGGATTAAAGGTTGGCGACACTCTGATGAACGGTGAAACAGCTGAAGTTAGACTTGGTAACTGCTTACCACTTGCTAACATTCCTGTTGGTTCTTCCATCCATAACATCGAGTTATATCCTGGCAAGGGTGGTCAGCTGGTTCGTTCCGCTGGTAACTCTGCTCAGTTAATGGCTAAGGAAGGTAAGTACGCTACACTGCGTCTTCCATCCGGCGAAATGAGAATGGTGCCAATCGGCTGCCGTGCAACAATCGGTCAGGTTGGTAACATCGATCACGAATTAATCAATATTGGTAAAGCTGGTCGTAAGCGCCACATGGGTATCAGACCTACTGTTCGTGGTTCCGTAATGAACCCTAACGATCATCCACACGGTGGTGGTGAAGGTAGAACAAGAATGGGTCGTCCAGGCCCTGTGGCACCTTGGGGCAAGCCTGCTCTTGGTCTTAAGACTCGTAAGAAGAGCAAGCAGTCTAACAAGTTAATCATCAGAAGACGCGACGGTAAGGCATTAACAAAGTAATTGATTAAGGAGGTAAATTGATATGGCACGTTCTTTAAAGAAAGGTCCATTCGCTGACGAGCATTTACTCAAGAAGGTAGATGCAGTAGTTAAATCCGGTGACAAGCAGGTTATCAAGACCTGGTCCAGACGTTCCACAATCTTCCCTCAGATGGTTGGTCTTACAATCGCTGTTCATGACGGAAGAAGACATGTTCCGGTATACATTACTGAGGATATGGTAGGACACAAGTTAGGTGAGTTCGTAGCAACAAGAACTTATCGTGGTCACGGTAAGGATGAAAAGAAGGCAGGTAAGCGTTAGTTTTCCTAACGCTTCTCCTGTGGAAGTTTAAGATAAAATAGCCGGGCAAGTCCCAGGCGGAAGAAGAGTGGCGGAGAGCCGTCAAATTTGAAAGGAGGTAACATCCATGGCAAAAGGACATAGATCCCAGATAAAGAGAGAAAGAAACGAGAATAAGAGAGACACCAGACCATCTGCAAAGTTATCTTATGCAAGAGTATCTGTTCAGAAGGCTTGTTTCGTTCTTGATGCTATCAGAGGCAAGGATGTACAGACAGCACTTGGTATTTTAGCATATAACCCAAGATATGCTTCTACTTTAATTGAAAAGTTATTAAAATCTGCAATTGCAAACGCAGAAAACAACAACGGTATGGACCCATCCAAGCTTTACATTGCAGAGTGCTACGCTAACTGCGCTCCAACAATGAAGCGTGTTCACCCAAGAGCACAGGGTAGAGCTTACAGAATCTTAAAGAGAATGAGTCACATCACAATCGTGTTGAATGAAAGATAAGGAGGGCAATCATGGGACAGAAAGTTAATCCTCATGGATTAAGAGTTGGTGTTATCAGCGGCTGGGAATCCAGATGGTATGCAGAGGCTGATTTCGCTGACAACTTAGTAGAAGACTACAAGATCAGAAAATTCCTCAAGAAGAAGTTATACAGTGCAGGAATTGCAAAGATTGAAATCGAGAGAAGAGCAGCTGACCAGATTAAGGTTATCATCTTCACAGCTAAGCCGGGCGTAGTTATCGGTAAGGGCGGTGCTGATATCGAAAACTTAAAGGTAGAACTTGGCAAGTACACTTCCAAGAAGCTCAACCTTGAAATCAAGGAAATCAAGAGACCAGACAGC
This sequence comes from Acetatifactor sp., assembly GCA_045645825.1. Taxonomy (GTDB): domain Bacteria; phylum Bacillota; class Clostridia; order Lachnospirales; family Lachnospiraceae; genus Acetatifactor. The sequence continues at coordinate 2,222 of JAZRJO010000465.1, forward strand.
AGTGCTCAGCTTGTAGCTGAAAACATTGCTCAGCAGTTAGAGAACCGTGTATCCTTCAGACGTGCAATGAAGTCCACAATGTCCAGATCCATGAAGTCCGGCGTTAAGGGCATCAAGACCTGCGTTTCCGGCCGTTTAGCTGGTGCAGATATTGCTCGTTCCGAGCACTACATTGAAGGAACTATTCCTCTTCAGACATTAAGAGCTGATATCGATTATGGATTCGCAGAAGCTGATACAACCTACGGTAAGTTAGGTGTTAAGGTTTGGATCTACAATGGTGAAGTTCTTCCAACCAAAGCAGGCAAAAAGGAAGGGAGCGATAAATAATGTTAATGCCAAAAAGAGTAAAGCGTCGTAAGCAGTTCCGTGGTACTATGAAGGGCAAGGCTTTAAGAGGCAATACAATTAGTAATGGTGAATATGGTATCGTAGCTATGGAGCCAGCTTGGATTAAG
>JAZRJO010000466.1:0-3258 GCA_045645825.1 Acetatifactor sp.
TCTACGTAATCCACGCCGGTGAAAGGATGCTTGTTCTCACCGAACAGCTCACGGTATCTTTCCAGAGTAAGCACATCGGTGTAAGGATTCACGCCTGCTTCGTCCAGCTTGTCAAGGATTACCAGTTCATTCCCCACTTCATCGCTGGGATAGGAGAGCATGAGAACTACCTTCTTCGCACCCTTTGCGATTCCTCTTAAGCAGATGGCAAAACGGTTACGGGAGAGGATGGGGAAGATCACGCCGATGGTCTCTCCGCCTAACTTGTTCTTCACATCTTCAGCAATGGCAGCAACACTTGCATAGTTACCCTGTGCCCGGGCTACAATGGATTCGGTACATGCAACCACATCACGGTCGCGAAGCACAAAGCCTTCACTCTCAGCTGCTTCCAATACACTTGTTACTACGATATCAGCCAGATTATCACCTTCCCGGATGATCGGGCAACGGATGCCTCTGGATACGGTTCCTACTTTTCTTTCCATTTATATCAGAGTCCTTTCTCTTGGGAATAACGAGGCCTGTGCAAAACATCACTGTGTTACGCCACAAAACTCAAGTGTGTAAAAGGCCTACTTAGCTATTATAATACAAAACTCTCAGAAATGGTAGTGTTTTATAAAAAAAAATTGCGATTGTTTTGTCAGTTGATATTATACCCAAGGAAACAGAGAATATAAATCATGTAAAGAGCCATTGACATTTTTAAAATTCTGATGTAGCATTAGAATGTTGTTGTTCGGACAAACCGATGCCATGCAACGCAAGGTGTGTGGCAAAAGATCTGTGACAGCAGCGTAAGGAGGAGAAGTATATGCAAAAGAAAATGTTAATATTAGCAGTTTTACTGCTTTCTCTGGCGATTGCAGCCTGTGGAAAGGATCGGGTTAATACAGGGGCAGAGGGAAAACTTTTAAGCGGTAAATACAATGTAGAGATTCACATCAGGGACAAGGGGGTTATCACTGTGGAGCTTGATGCTGATAATGCGCCCATTACTGTAACTAATTTTGTAAAACTTGCAGAACAAGGTTTTTACGATGGCCTTACATTTCACCGGATTATCAATGGTTTCATGATGCAGGGCGGAGATCCTAAGGGTAACGGTACCGGAGGGTCCGGGGAGAAAATCAAAGGAGAATTTGCAAGTAATGGTGTGGAGAATCTCATTTCCCATACCAGAGGAACCATTTCCATGGCCAGGTCTAAGGAAATGAACAGTGCCAGTTCGCAGTTTTTTATCATGCATCAGGATTCTGTTGGGCTGGACGGAGATTATGCAGCTTTTGGTCATGTGACGGAAGGAATGGATATTGTGGATGATATCTGTGAGAATACAACCGGTCAGGATCATAACGGCGTGGTACCTGTGGAGAATCGCCCGGTGATTGAGAAAATCGTAGTGCTTGCCCCACAATAGGGCAACTGTAGGATGGAATAGGAGCAGAGATGAAAATAAGTGCACCATGTATTCGCTGTCTGATAGATCGGCAGGAGGAGAGAATACAGCAATTTGAAGATACAGAGAAAAAGGCAAGGTATATGAAGGAAGTGCTGTGCCTGATCGGTGAAAGTGATGACAATGCGTCGGCACCGGCGCTGGTGGCGAAGATACGAAAGGTGTATGAAGCTTATTTTGGCAAGACAGATGATTTTGCGCAGGTCAAGCACAGTTTCAATCAACGGATGCTCTCTGTGGAGCGGGAAATTGCAGACAGGATCAGGACCAGCAGAGAGCCTTTGCGTAACGCCTTGACTTATGCGAGAATTGGTAATTACATTGACTTCGGTGCCATGAATAATGTGGATACCAAAGTGTTGGAAGAGATGATTTATGCTGCAGAAGAAAATCTTGTGGATGAAAAAGTATATGAGCAATTCACGCAGGAGCTTGCGAAAGCGAAACATCTGGTGTATTTGGTGGATAACTGTGGAGAAGTAGTGTTGGACAAGCTGGTAATCCGGTGTCTTAAGGAGATTTATCCACAGCTTGAGATCACCGCAGTTGTCAGGGGTAAGGAAGTTTTGAATGATGTGACGATAGAAGATGCAAAAGAGACCGGACTTGACAAGGTGACAAAAGTTTTGAACAATGGTACAGATATCGCAGGTACGGATCTTTCGTGTGTTAATGAAGCAACGAAGCAGGTGATTCTTGCAGCCGATGTGATCATTTCCAAAGGCCAAGGGAACTTTGAGACATTAAATGGGTGTGGATTGAATATCTACTATCTGTTCCTATGTAAGTGTCATATGTTTGTGAAACGTTTTGGTGTAACCAGGAACGCAGGTGTTTTTGTGCGCGAGGTGGACCTGATTTAGAAACGGATAAAGTAATACCCTTCGGAATTCATGGTTAATGGGGATTCCGAAGGGTATTTTTATGATTCATAATAGGCCATTTAAAGTAAGCTAATCCGCATAGAAAAGGATTCCCAGTGTGCCGGGACCGCAGTGGCTGGAAATGACGCCGCCGGCTCTGGTGATATAAATATGATCAAAATGGCACAGGCTTTCCAGATATTTGTACACTTCTTCAAGCACTTCTTCTTCACAGCCGGAATGGGTGATGAATACACAATCAGAGTCTGCGTGAAGTAGTGAAGGTTCCAGATCCTTGGCATATTTCATGATCACGGAAGCCTGTTTGCCCCGATATTTTCTGGAAACGGCCATGGCACCGCGTTCTACGATGATCTGAGGCTTTAACTTCAGGGTATTGCCTAACAGTGCTGTCACGGGTTTGCATCTACCGCCTCTGGCCAGATAGGTAAGTGTCTCAACCACAAAGCTTGCACGCACTTTGCACCGCCGATTCTCTACATGCTCAATAATCTGATCCACAGGCAAGCCTTCCTCTATCAGTTTGGCGGCATATAATATCTGCAGGGCGATTCCGGTAGACAGGTTCATGGAATCGATGATATGTAACTTGTCATAATCATAGTCACTGGCAAGCAACCGTACTACATTACAGGTAGTGCTCATCTGCTCGGAAATGCCGAAGAATAAAATGTCATCTCCATTCTTTATCATAGGCTCTAAAACAGCCTGGGCTTTTTCATAGGGAATCGCGGCAGTCTTGGGAGTGAGCCGGTTAGCATCTGACCACAAATAGATCTGGTCGGGCGTGATATCTTCCCCATCATAGTGGCATTGATCCTCCATGACGATACACAAAGGAATCGTAATAATATGATATTGTTCTTTTAATTCGGCAGATAAATCACAGGTGGAATCTGCAACAATTCTTAT
>JAZRJO010000467.1:0-3566 GCA_045645825.1 Acetatifactor sp.
ACCATAAAAAGCTGCTTCCCCTTCCTCCTCATAGAAAGGAATCTCCAATTCTGTCAGAACACGGCGGATATGCCCCTGGGTCTCCTCCCATACAGCCTCATCACCGATATATTTCTCTTTATTATTAGGATCCCACTTGGACAGACGATATGTTACATCCTCGCCCACTCCCAATGTATCCAGACAATATTTGGCAAGAGCAAGACACCCTTTAAACTCCTCTACCATCTGGTCAGGTCTCACAATTAGGTGACCCTCGGAAATAGTGAACTGACGCACACGTGTCAGACCGTGCATCTCACCGGAATCCTCGTTACGGAACAATGTAGAAGTCTCGCCGTAACGGATCGGCAGGTCACGATAAGACTTCTGACTTGCCTTGTACACATAATACTGGAACGGACAAGTCATGGGACGAAGGGCCATCACTTCCTTATCCTTCTCCTCATCACCCAGTACAAACATACCTTCTTTGTAATGATCCCAGTGACCGGAAATTTTATACAGATCACTCTTAGCCATCAAAGGAGTCTTAGTACGCACATAACCGCGTTTCTCTTCCTCATCCTCGATCCAACGCTGCAGAGTCTGGATCATTTTGGCACCCTTGGGCATCAACAGAGGCAGTCCCTGACCGATCACATCCACAGTGGTAAACAGCTCCATCTCGCGGCCCAACTTATTGTGGTCTCTGTTTTTAATATTGTCCAGATACTCCAGGTACTCAGCCAGCTCTTCCTTCTTGTTAAAAGCAGTACCGTAGATACGCTGCAGCATGGCATTCTCAGATTTTCCTCTCCAGTAAGCGCCGGAAGAAGAGATCAGCTTAAATGCCTTGATACTCTTGGTGCTCATAAGATGAGGTCCTGCACACAGATCCACGAAATCTCCCTGACGATAGAAGGAAATCTCTGCATCCTCCGGCAGATCCCTGATCAGCTCTACCTTGTAAGGCTCCTGTCTCTCCTCCATGAACTTAATAGCTTCTTCTCTGGGAAGTGCGAACTTCTCCAGCTTGTCACCCTTCTTGATAATCTTCTTCATCTCAGCTTCCAAATTATCCAGATCTTCTCTGGAAAAAGGTGCATGATCAAAGTCATAGTAAAAACCATTCTCAATGCTGGGACCAATGGTGATCTTGGCATCCGGGAACAGATTCTTCACTGCCTCTGCCAATACGTGGGAAGTGGTGTGACGAAGCACCGCCAGTCCTTCCTTGTCATTTGCAGTTAAAATATTCAACTCACAGTCTTCCTCCACTACAGTGCGCAAATCCACAACCTTACCGTTTACCTGACCTGCACAGGCTGTTCTGGCCAGACCTTCGCTGATGTCCATGGCAATGTCATAGACACTTTTACTTTCTGCGTACTCCTTTACGGATCCGTCTTTCAATGTAATTTTCATAGGTTTCATTCCTTTCTGGGTAATAGGCGTCTATTTCTCTTGCCCACAGCCTGCGTCGCCCCACATCCGGCTGTGGCAACAAAAAATCCCTTGCAATATCCTAAAATATCGCAAGGGACGTAAAATCAGAATGTAAATTACGCGGTTCCACCCTCTTTGTCATCCATGGCCAGAGCCTAAAGACGACCACTCATTTTGCAGATAACGGTTGCTGCCGGGCTGTATTAAAGCCGCTCGGAGATGGTCTTCGTCTGCTTCCGGTAAAACCACTTTCAGCGCGGATCTTCATCCGGTGGTTCTCTCTGCTGCCTTCCACATCCTACTGTTCTCGTCAACGCTTTGACTATTGCTCAGAATTCTCTGTAGCTATAGTTTATAACTTTTTGACCAAAATGTAAAGTACTTTTTTCAATACGGTACATATTTATTCTAACGCCAATACTGCTTGACACACTCTCCGGCAGATTCCTGCGACAGCTTATATTTCGTTACCAACTGTGAAATGGCTGCTTCAACAGAACCACCGAACTCCTGACAGCATTCTACCAAATACTGAATTCCTACTTTTCTTTCTTCATTCTTTCCTTCAATCTTTCCTTCAATCTTTCCTTCGATCTTTCCTTCATTCTTACTGTCTTCAATAATGCCCTTTAACCCATCACACATATCATACTCTTCTTCATATTCTTCATATTCTTCTTGGTATTCTTTCATTTTTGCCACGATTCGCTTACCTCCTATCATTACATTTGCTATTTTGGCCGTTTCCTCATCCATATTTTGATATGCCGGATCTTCCTGAATCAGTTGCTTTAACCTGGTTCTGTCACCTTTCGCTGCGATTAGTGCGAACAATTCTTTCAGTGGTGACTGATAAACCGTGAAATCCTCTATCTCGTTAAGGCACACCAGATGCATCTTATAATCAGAAAACAGCTGCTCCCATTCTTCTCCGACTTCTGCGAAATTCATCATATCCTTCAAGCTTCTTGGACCTGTCCATTTCTCCTTACCATGATACAGGCACAAGGTATATGTAGGAGCCAGACGATCTTCCGAGCACAGACCACACATCCTTTCTGCAGATGTCTTTAACAGATTCTGAGACCGATTGTATCTTTTGATCATTTTAATCTGCTTCTTATACTCCAGAGCATCATAATTCATATTCCGCCAGGGCATTGTATAATCCACCAGATTCTGGTCTTCCACCGCCGGATCCTCATCCGGATACACTTCCGATCCTTCCATAAGCTCCTGGGGATTTACCACACTCCTTCCGCCAAACAGGCTTCCGTTGAACAAATTGGCAAATCTCACATTGTCATCAAAATAGTCTAATATTGCATTGCTCAATTTCCCCATGCATTTCCTCCTTTATTGTACGGAGGCCGAAAATATTCCAAATATCCGGTGCATGTAATGTCCACTGCCTCCGCCGTTATCGTCTTATTCTTGGTGAAAAACGCCAGATAAGCCATTCGACATCATAGAATTGTAGAATAAATAAATTATAAAAATCAGCTGACTTATGACATTTTCCTCCGATGCACCATTTCACACGGAAGAGACATGTCACTTACAAGATAACCATAATATATTTTTTCCCGAATTGTCAATATGTTTTTTTATATATTTTCTAGGTTTGTTAAATTGCCTTTGATGAAATACCATCTTATACACAAAAAGGAGTTGTGAAGCAGCGGAAAGCCTCGAAGGGTGCGGTTAGCACAGCTGTGTGTGAATGGGTGCGACCTGAACGTCACTCACCACCACCCATTTCCCTCAAACTTTCCATATCACAAAAGAAGACCCATAGTGAGCTTTTCTTCTCACCACAGACCTTCTTCCATCAAAAAGCCTCATACCAGTTACCAATCAGATTTCCTGCGACCGCCTAAAGTCACATTCCAACATCTTTTGTATCGTTTCCATATCTAAACACCGGAAAAAAATTCCCCAATTTCTTACCGTAAAATCCAGTACTGCCCAAAGGCATGTAACTGATATGTTGCTTTTCATTTTGATATGCTTAAAGTACTTGAAAAGTTACATAATATACATAAACTGAAGAAATCTGCAACCGACTGTTTGACAATCAATTACAGCTTTCCCCAGGCCGCCTGGCTTCCCAAGCCAGACTTTATATATATTTCCCT